>NZ_JBKYMO010000064.1:0-18218 GCF_047302915.1 Massilia sp. CT11-108
AAACCGCCAGGCCGTCATCGACGCCGCCAGCCGTCGATGCCGGTCTCCAGCGCGCGGTCGCAGGCCTGGGCGATCAGGTCGTCCTTGGACTTGAACTGCTTGTAGAACGCGCCGTGCGTGAGGCCGGCCGCGGCCATCAGCTCGGCGAGGCCGACGCCGTCGAAGCCCCGTTCGCGGAACAGGCGGCTGGCGGCGTCGATGACGGCCTGGCGGTTTTCCTCCGCCTGGATTCGATTGACTCGCATGGTTTCCTCCAAAATGGATGTCAATCATAATCCATTTTCCAAAATAGATGTCAAGCACAATCTATTTTTACTGCCGTAAAATACGTACTTTCGACAACGCAGCATCGTCCGCCATGCACATCAATCCCGAACGCAGCACCCGCCCCGACTACGACCTGCTGGTACGCCAGGTCGCCAGCGTCCTCGAGGGCGAGCGCGACCTCATCGCCAACGCATCGCAATTCTCGGCGCTCGTCTACGACACGCTCGCCGACCTGAACTGGGCCGGTTTCTACCTCACCGTGCCAGCGAAATCGGGCGACGGCCAGGACCTGCTCGTCGGCCCGTTCCAGGGCAAGCCCGCGTGCGCCCGCATTCCGTTCGGCCGCGGCGTGTGCGGCACGACGGCCGTCAAGCGCGAAACCATCGTCGTGCCGGACGTGCACGCGTTCCCGGGCCACATCGCGTGCGATTCGGCGTCGAATTCGGAAATCGTTATCCCGCTCGTCAAGAACGGCAGGCTGGTGGGCGTGTTCGATATCGACAGCCCGCTGCTCGACCGCTTTTCCGACGAGGACAAGGCCGGGCTGGAGGCCATGGTGGCGGCGTTTCTCGAGGCGACCGACTGCTGATTCCGTATACAATAACCGCCTGACCTTTCTCTCCCCCGCATCATGAACCAACTCGAACAGCTCAAGCAGTACACCACCGTGGTGGCCGACACCGGCGACTTCCAATCGATCAAGGCCTACGCGCCGCAGGACGCGACGACGAATCCGTCGCTGATCCTGAAGGCCGTCCAGAAGCCGGAATACCGTCCGCTGCTGGAAAAGACCATCGCCGACTTCCCGAACGCGTCGACCGAGGAAATCGTCGACCGCCTGCTGATCGCGTTCGGCACCGAGATCCTGAAGTTCGTGCCGGGCCGCGTCTCGACCGAAATCGACGCCGCCCTGTCGTTCGACACGGAAGCGACGGTCGCCAAGGGCCGCGAACTGATCGCCCTGTACGAAGCGGCCGGCATCCAGCGCTCGCGCGTGCTGATCAAGATCGCATCGACGTGGGAAGGCATCCGCGCCGCCGAGATCCTCGAGAAGGACGGCATCCGCTGCAACCTCACGCTGCTGTTCTCGCTGTGCCAGGCCGTCGCCTGCGCCGAAGCGGGCGTGCAACTGATCTCGCCGTTCGTCGGCCGCATCTACGACTGGTACAAGAAATCCACGGGCACCGACTACCAGGGTGCGGACGATCCGGGCGTGCAGTCGGTCAAGCGCATCTACCAGTACTACCGCAAGTTCGGCTACAAGACCGAGGTGATGGGCGCGAGCTTCCGTAACACGTCGCAGATCCTGGAACTGGCCGGCTGCGACCTGCTGACCATCTCGCCGGACCTGCTGCAGAAGCTGGCCGACACCGAAGGCGCCGTCGAGCGCAAGCTGGTGGCGGACGCGAATGCCGACATCGAGAAGATCGCCCTCGACGAAAAGACGTTCCGCTTCATGCTGAACGAGGACGCGATGGCGACCGAGAAGCTGGCCGAAGGCATCCGCGCGTTCTGCGCCGACTCCGGCAAGCTGAAGAAGATGATCGAAGAGATGCGCTGATCCGCACGGACCGCGCAAGTAAAACGGCAGCCCGCGGGCTGCCGTTTTTGTTTAACGCGTGAGCATCTGGCGCGGCCGCCTACTCCTGCAGGCTCTGGCCCGTATGGGCCGCCCGCTGCACGAGTCCCGCGTTCTGCTGGGTCACCGTGTCCATCTGCGTGATGGCCCGGTTCACCTGCTCGATGCCGCAGCGCGTCAGCAGCATAGCACCACGTATGCCCTCGCCGCGGCGGCGGGCATCGCGCTGCTGGGTGCTTGCATCAGCTTTGCGCGGCTGCACCCGCGGACGAAAGGCTGATGAGGGCCGGGATCACTGCGTGAACGCGATCAGTTCGATGTTCAGGTCACGCATCCCGGCCGGGGCATAGATCGCGATCGCTTCCGCTTTCAACGCATTGTCGTAGAGGCCGTTCCTGGTCGACACCGAGAAATAATACGTATCGGGACGGACCGGCACGGCGGCCGGCACCTGCGGCATGTGCGTCAGCGCGATGCCGGGAAGGGCCGACGCGACGATGCGTTCGATGTCGTCGGGCGATCCGATCTTGAACCGGATCGGCACGGCGGACACCAGCTCGAGCGCCGGCATGTCGGCGCTCACGGCAAGGCAAAGCTGCGTGTCCTGGGTCAGCTTTGCCGGATCGAGCGCACCTCTGAAATGCGTGCGGCGATTATCCTCGGCCACGAGCGGAATCGCGAAATACCTGGCCGAGATGACGGTATCGACGAGGTCCCGGATCACCGCATCGAGCTGCGCGAACGTGACGCCGGGATCCGCATGGTCGTAGGCCGGCAAGTCCGACGTCGCGTACCTGTCCGAAAAGGTCATCAGGCCGCCCGCAAGCGCGAGCAGCTTCTCGTACAGCGCTTCCGGGTGCTGTACGCGGGAACGCGCGCAGTGCTGCAGGGACGCGTTCGCCGTACTGATGATGTTAAGCATCCACCAGGACGTGATGTCGCCGGCGTGGACCTCGAAGGTGGACGCGTTCGTCTTCCGGTGCGCGGCGTGAAGGGACACGATCTTCGCGGTCAATGCACTCATCAGGCCGTCGAGCAGTTGCTGGAGCGGACGGGCAGCACCGATCGCCACGCACGGCGGGACAAACGTCGGATCGACCTCGAAACCGCCGCGCGGATCGCGATGGATGCGCAGCACGGGAAAACTGACGTGGCCATCGCGCGGCTCGGCATGCGAAACGAGCCGGACCCGCTTCTTCAGGAATGGCACGTCGATCGGCACCGCGTCGCTGAACAGGTCGGACGTCTCCGACTCGGCCAGCGCGTAGCGGCCGCCCTCCTCCGCATTCGCGCCATGCGGCCGCATGGTCGGAAGCGCGGCATACATCGTGAACGTATTGATGTCCTGGGGCAGCTGGGTCAGGTCGACCGGGACCGGCAGCAAGTCCGTCGCGGGTGCCTCGTAGACCGCCCCGTCCGGAAAGATCAGCGACATGGCCTGGGCTTCGAGCAGGTTGTGGCCCAGCGCATCCCTATTCCACTCCAGTAGACGGGCGCCCCAGAAATTCGGATTGAGCGCCGACGCCATCCTGAGCAACCGTGTCTCGTGATACAGGTCCTGCCTCTGGAAATGCTGGGGTCCCAGCGTCAACCCCTCGGACCACAAGATCTTCGCGCCCAAGCTCATCGTTGCCTCCCCGTTCAAAATTTGCTCAAGAAAGCATGGCTGGCATTGCGCATCGGTCTGTTGAGAGGGCGCAACTTTATTCTCAGCAAGAGGGGAATAATGGCGGCTTTAAAGGAAACCAGCATGCAGAGTTTCACGCCAGGTTTGTTCGACCGTCTGGATGCCGATGACGACGCCTTGCACACGTGGAAGGAGAGCATTACACGCGACCTGGAAGCGCTCCTCAACACCCGTTCCGCCCTGCTGCCCGATACGCTGGCCGACTATCCCGAAGTCAGCGGATCCATCGTGAACTACGGCCTGATCGATTTCGCCGGCATGTGCATGACGAGCGACACCGACCAGAAACGCATCTGCACCGCGGTCCGGCTGGCCATCGAGCGGCACGAGCCGAGGCTGCACAAGGTGACGGCGACGCTGCAGCCCAGGAAAGGCGCCATCAACCGGGTCGACTTCATGATCACCGCCCAACTGAAGAACGCGCCGGTAGCCGATCCGATGCTTTTCAACGCCGTGTTCCAGCCGTCGCTCCAACGCTATTCGATCCAGAGCGTGCGTAACGCTCCCTAGGCATACACATCATGGACGAACTGTTTGCGCAATACGAACGCGAGCTCGTCACCATGCGGCAGCTGTGCCGCGAATACGCCGAGCGCTATCCGAAAGTCGCGGCCAAGCTGCAGCTTGGCGGCGAGGCGTGCGACGATCCGCATGTCGAACGCCTGATCCAGTCCGTCGCCCTGCTGTGCGCGCGGGTGTCGAAGCGCCTGGACGACGCCTATCCGCAATTTACGGAAGCGCTGCTCAACCTCCTGTTTCCGCATTATCTGAGGCCGTTTCCGTCGTGCGCGATCGTGCGCTTCCTCCCGGCGGCCGGCGGCACCGGAACAGTACCGCGCGGGACGCTGCTCGAATCGGCACCGGTCCGCGGCGTGCACTGCAAATTCCAGACCGCATACGATGTCGCGCCATCCCCCGTCGCCATCACGTCCGCCCGCTTCGATGCGGTGATCCGCGCGCCCTCGTCGACCTCGGTCGCGCCGGGCGTGTCGGCGGCGATCGGCATCGAATTCGCGGCCCCGGTTCCAGCCGGTACCCCTGCGCGCATGCGGGTATATCTCGACGGTGACACGTCGTTCTGCGCGGCGCTGCGCGATGCGCTGTTCATGCGCACGGCGTCGGCTTACGTCCAGGCGGGCGCGAATGGCGCCTGGATGCCGCTCGGCGCGATACCGGTGTCGGCGGTCGGGTTTGGCGACGACGACGCCCTGATCCCGTTCGACGCCCGCTCGCACCGTGCCTACCGGCTCCTCGCTGAATACTTCGCCTTTCCGGAAAAATTCAACTTCGTCGACATCAATGTTGCCGCGCTCCGCGCCCGGCTGCCATCGGACTGCACCGCATTCACGCTGCACCTGGCGCTGGCGGGCATCGCGCCAGGATCGGACCAGGCCAGGATGCTCGCGGGCCTGTCGGCACAAAGCCTGCTCACCGGCTGCACCCCGGTCGTCAACCTGTTCAGGCAGCCGGCGGTCCCGGTCGCATACACGCAGCGCGCCGCGGAATACTCGGTCCTTGCCCATCCCGCGCATGCATCCGGGTATGAGGTGTATTCGGTCGACAGGGTCCACATGGTGCGGCAGCGCGGCAAGGACATCGCGCCCATCGAATTCCGTCCGTTTTATGCCCTTCGCCATGGCGAGAGCGATGCGCACAAGGGCCGCTACTGGATACTGCGCCATGACGACACGCTGGCGGTCACCAGCCCGGGCCATGAAAAAGTCATCGCGCTCGTCGATACCCACGGCGAGCCGCTCGACGTCGAGCAGACGACATTGTCGATCGACCTCACCTGCACCAACCGCGACCTGCCCTGCCTGTTGAAATGCGGGTCGACCGACGGCGACCTGACGATACCAGGCGCGGCGCAGGGCGGGAGGATACGTTTCCTGCGCAGGCCCACGCGTCCCCATCGCCTGGCGAACGGCCAGAGCGCCCATTGGCGCCTCATCTCCCACCTGACGCTGAATCACCGCGCCCTGGCGCTGGAAGGGGCCGACGGCCTGCGCGAGATGCTCGCGCTGTACGACTTCACCGGATCCGCGGTCTCGCGGCGCCAGATCGCCGGCGTCGTCGGCCTCGAACATGCCGAGACAACGGCGTGGATCAGGCACAAGCGCGGAGCCTCACTGGCACACGGGACCGAAGTGCGCCTGACGATCGACGAAGAGGCCTTCGTCGGCGCCGGCCTGCACCTGTTCGTGCAGGTCATCGACCAGTTCTTCGCGCTGTATGTCCAGATGAACAGTTTTATCGAGCTGGTGATCCTGTCACACCAAACCGGAGAGGAGCTGTTCCGATGCAAACAACGAAGTGGGAGCATGCCGTTGTCGTGATCGAGCGCCTGCTCGCGGCGCCGTACCGGTACAGCTTCGCACAACTGCTGAACATCCTCGTACGGATGCTGCGCCGACAGGGTATTCCGTACCCCCAGGCGTTCAATCAGGTGCTGCGCTTTCAAAACAGCGTGTCGCTGGCTTTTCCGGCAAGCGAGATCGAAAGCATGCAGGTCGAATCAATCGGCGCTGCCGGCACGCCCCGCATTCACATCACCCCCGCATTCATCGGATTGCTGGGCGCGAGCGGCACATTGCCGCTGCATGACACCGAACGGGCGGCCGCCAGGACGGGCGCGGCCGCCGACGAAAGCTGGAAGCCGTTCATCGACCTGTTTTCGAGCCGGGCCATCGGCCTCTTCTACGAGGCATGGGGAAAATACAGGGTCGAGCACGGCCTGGACACGCGCGCACGGGACGATCTGCTTCCGCTCCTGGCCGCATTGGGCGGTCTTCGGCCCACGAGTTTCGGACCGGACCGGCCCTTCGCATCGATTCCAGCGGAAGTCGCCGCCTTCTACGCCGGCCAGCTCAGGACACGCCCGATTGCCGCTTCGACCGTGGAACGTGTTCTCGGCGAGTACTTTGGCGTGCCCGTGCGCGTCGAAGAATTCGTCGGCGCCTGGGATCCGATACGGGCCGGGATCCGCAGCACGCTTGGCGTCACCGATCCCACCCTCGGCCATGGCGCCGCGCTGGGTGGGCGCACGTGGCGCAACGACTTGCGCGTCCGTCTGCATATCGGCCCCCTGGATGAGGAGCAGGCGAATGCATTCCTGCCGCATGGGCGGGCTCACGCGGCATTGAACGAGATGGTCAGCCTGTTTGCCGTGCCCGCCGTCCAGTATGAAGTCAGGCTGTTGCTGAGCAAGCCGTGTCTCAAGCCGCTGACCTTGAGGACCAAAGGGCAGGATCGGCGACGTCTGGGATGGAATTCATTCCTGACTGGTACGGAAGGCAAGGCGAGCCGGCCGGAGATTCGGGCGGCCCTTCAGCTCCTTGCTGCCAATCAAAGTTAGCGGCCATTCGGTTGAGTACCTTAACCGGCGGAAATCAGAAACCTGACAAACCATTGGAGGCATTGCATGGATGGGAGTCAAGCGATCGCGGCAGGCGCTGCGCTGTCGGTGTTCAGTCTCAATGCGCAGCACGACCGCTTGATGCGCCTGGCATTCCCCCGGGGGGACGGGCCTGATCCCATTCTCCTGCCGAATCGATTGAACGCGCACGAAGAAATCTGCCGCTGCTTCCGCTATGAGGTCGAACTCCTGTCGGACGACGCACGGATTCCCTTGAAGGCGATGATGGGCAGGATGGTGACGATTTCCATCGTGCGCGAAGACGGCTCGCTGCGCTACTTCAACGGCTACGTCACCGAATTCCGTTTCCTGCGCGCGGACGGCGGTTTCGCGTTCTATCGCATGGTGCTCGAACCGTGGCTGGCATTCGCCAGGCTGCGCAAGGACAACGTGTCGTTCCATGGCAAGAGCGTCATCGAGATAACCGAACTGACGTTCGCGCATTACCGCCAGGCCGACTGGAATCCGGTCATCGTCGGCGACTATCCGCGTATTACCTGTGCCAACCAGTACGATGAAACCGACTACAACCACCTGCACCGCCGCTGGGAAGATCTCGGGCTGCACTACTGGTACGAGCACCGGGCGGATGGGCATACGCTCTGGCTCAGTGACAGGAGCACGCTTGCGCAGCCCATCGATCCGTCCGGCATCGACGATTCGGGAGAGATCCCGTTCCGCGACAAGGCCGGTTCGCTCGAAGACGACGGCATACGCGAATGGAGTCCCGTGCGGCGGCTCGGTTCCGGCCAGACGACCCTGGCCAGCTTCGATTACAAGAACCCGGTCGTGCAGCGGTCGACCGCCGAGTCCCTGAATAACCAGGGCGACGTCTTTCCCTATGAAATCTACGAAAACACGGGCTCGTATGGCTTCCGCACCCACGACGAGGGCGAACGGATCGCACAGCAGCGCATGGGCGAGCGCGATGCGAACACGCAGTATTTCGAAGCCCGTGGCAACGATCGCACTGCCCAGCCGGGCCGGTGCTTCAAGCTCGGCGGCCATTTCAGCGCCGAACTGCGCGTTCCCAAGCGCGGCGAGCCGGCGCAGCCCAGCATACGCGACCGCGACTACCTGATCCTGAGCGTCGACCACGAAGCCAGCAACAACTACCAGGCCGGGCCGGGCGCACCGTCGCATTACGAGAATTCGTTCCGGTGCGTGCGCAAGGATATCCAGTGGCGTCCGGGCAGGCACTACAACAGCAAGCCCTGCACTTATCCCGGCATTCAGACGGCTATCGTGGTCGGGCCGGCCGGTTCCGAGATTCACACCGATGGCTATGGGCGCGTCAAGGTCCAGTTTCACTGGGACAGGCTGGGAAATTATGACGAGAACAGTTCGCCCTGGATTCGTGTCATGTCGCCGGGGGCCGGGAGCGAGTTTGGAAATATTCGCTTGCCGCGGGTTGGCGAGGAAGTGGCGGTGGTCTATCTCGACGGGAACATCGACCATCCAGTAATTCTAGGATCGTTGTACAACGTCACGCACATGCCGCCTTGGCAGTTGCCTGAGCAGCAGGCTTTAAGCGGGTTGCGAAGCCGGGAGCTGCAGGCGGGAGAAGGCAGCGGACGCGGTAATCATCTGGTGCTCGACGATACCGCCGGGAAGATTCAGGCGCAGCTGAAAAGCGATCATCAATGCAGCCAATTGTCGCTTGGGCACATTACCCGTGTCGAGGACACGTCCGGCAGAAAAGAGTTTCGCGGTGAAGGGTGGGAATTACGCACAGACGGGCACGGGGCACTGCGCTCAGCAGAAGGAATGCTTGTGACCACTGAGCGGCGCGCTCAGGGCCAATTGCATATCACTGATATAAAAGAAACGCTGCAGCGTCTCGGAGACGCACAACTGTTGCATGAAAAACAGGCGAACAGCGCCATTGAATTCCAAGCTCAAGAATGGGGGCAACAGGATGACGTGGCAGACATAGTGCAGAGGCAAAACCTAGCTTTAGCTGGACGTACAGGCGAATTCCCTGAGTTCGAGGAACCACACCTTGTTTTGGCAAGCGCGGCAGGGATGGTCGCTTCAACTGTTCAAACTACCCATATATCCAGCGAGCAACATATCGCTTTGACTGCGAAAGGAGATATATCGTTTGCGGCTGGCGATAGCTTCTTGTCAAGCATCAAGCAGACTTTTCGACTATTTGTTGAAAAAGCCGGAATGAAGCTAATTGCCGCAGCAGGCAAGATCACGGTGCAGGCAAAACAAGATCAGATCGAGCTCATCGCTGCAAAGGTGATGAGCATTATTAGCAATGAAGAGTGGATAAATCTGAATGGGAAGAAAGGAATACGGCTGCACGGTGCAGGTTCGGTCCTGGAAATAAGTGACAAAGTACAGTTTTTCACCAAATCGCCTACATTATTCCATGGCAATCTCGAAACATTGGCACCGGCCGCGCCGAGTTCCGATTCCACATCTCCCCGTGCGTTCGAGCCCGCTCAATCAGAGTCCAAACACGCATTTGACGAACAATTCCGACTCATTGCAGCTGATGGGCATACGCCAATCGCCAACCGCTCTTACCGAATCGTTGCAGATGATGGGCAAATTTGGGAAGGTCGCAGTGATAGCGATGGCTTTACACAGCGCGTAGTTACCAAGTCTTCTTTAAAACTTTCACTATTTTTGCTACCAGACTGATATTCTTCTACCGGAGGAAAGATGCCCGAGGCAATTATTTCAAATGCGATTACAAACCCGATGCCAGGATCGATTGTTACTGTCAAAATTGACGACTATGTGTGCCTACTCACCATTGAAAAAAACAAATATGGTGATGATTTGCCCATAATTCCAACTGAATCTCGAACAGAAAAAAATAAGGTACTCTATCAGCTAAAACTTTTAGCAAAATTAACTCAGCACAAAGCTGGAACCCCTGTTTCCGGGCATTCCTTTTCCCTAAAATCCAACCGTTCTTGCGACCGTGTAGAGTCAAAAGGGAGAACAAATACCCAGGGCGAAATGACATTCGTTCTTTTCACCCGAGAACCTGGTGAACTCGAACTGACTGTACCAACTGCGGGAATTACTATGCTCAGCTTCAAAATAAAGTTGCAGGAGGCTTGGTATGAATCCTTGTTTCTCATCACCGGCTACCATGTTTGTGAAGAGGGTGATTTTTCTGGAGAATTAGTGGAGGGACAAGGTTTGGATGAGAAGCATAAGGATGACTTCCTTTACGGAGCGGCAGGGATAGCAATGCAAGGAACAGGAAAAGCAAGCGACGGCAGATATATACGTCTCGACAACAAACCCGGAATCTGGCATAAAAATAAAAAAGGCAATCCCGATCGATTAGATAATCCGTCCGCAGCCAAATTTTCGTACACTGACAAATTTTACGGAAAATATGGCATAGTCAAGGAAAATCATTCAATAGCGATTGATAACTCAGTAATCCCGAAAAAATCCAAAGTGAGCATAGAGGGCTTAGGAGAAAGAGTAGCCGATGACTCCGGCGGGGGCATACGCCTATATCACATCGACAATTTTCTTGGATCAGGAGCGACGGTAGTAAAAGACTGGCTAAAAAGCGGGATAAATCATACACAGCGAGCGGTCAAATATTTAGGAGTTGCGTAATGAATAATGCTCGTCGATTTATCGTGTTTTTGACGACCAGCGTCCTCGTGACGAACGTTTATGGTGAAATACTAAAAAAGGTTTATCTCGATAGCAAACAAAACGTACATATCGTTGACGACCATGGACGCGACACGCGAATAACAAATAAGGGAAATGCTAACCATTTAAAACTGGCGCCTGACGGAGAAACCGTGGCCTGGCTTGCTATGAATACTTGGACAGCAGAAGGTGATGATGGGCCAGGTTCCGAAGAACTAATAATCTATCGCAATGGAAAACGCAACTCAATTAAATGCACGCCCTTCATTCGAGATTATTGGTTTTGGATGAATGGGACTCAAATAGCTATTGACTGCGGCGCAAGACATTTCGCAGGACGCGAAATCCTTTATGACACCAGAACCATGCGGGAGCTTTCAAGTTTTGATGAGGCCAAAGTGCCATTAGAGAAACGACCTGACTGGTCGGACGCTGACAACTAATCTTATGATTTGCCGCTACAAAATGGACAATCTATCAGTTTTCCAATTAGTCCACATAAGGAAATCGACGTGATACATAACGGACGTGGTGTGATCCGCCTCAACGACAAAACCGACCACGGCGGTCAAGTCATCAGCGCATCCTCGGGCACAACCGTGATGGGTATGGCCGCAGCACTTCAAGACGACATGACGCGTTGCCCCAAGTGCAAAGGCAACTTCGCAATCAAACCTGATGGAGCTGGCGCACGACACGAAGGCAAGCCGTACGCCTATGACGGGGACATGACGGAATGCGGCGCACGACTGATAACATCATTGTGAATCGGATCGCTGCCGCCGCGTGATCAGTCGCATCGTTGATGCCCAAAACACGTTAAAACTCTACGCACGTCCCGTCCTCAACCCCTCCAGATACGGATCGATCACACACTTCCCCAGCGCCAGCAAATCGAAATCCTGCGGATCGAACATCCAGTTGCGAATCAACCCATCGATCATGGTCCACAGCCCCAGCGCCACGCGGGCCGGATCGATGTCGCGTGAGATGAGTCCCTTGTCGATGGCCAGGCGGATGCGGCGCTCGGCCCGGCTCTTCCAGTTGGCCAGGTTGTCCTGGCGCCGCTGCCGCACCGCATCCATCTCGCCCACGAACTCCACCTTCAGCGTGGCGATCTCGAACACGCGCCGCGCCCCCGGATCGTTGACCGTCCGGTCCAGCACCGCCAGCATGTGGTTGCGCAGGTCGACCAGCGGGTCGTCCGACTCCACCTGGTCCAGCACCTGCATCTCCGCCTCCAGCGGCAGGATCGCCCGCTCCATCATCGCGTTGAACAACGCACCCTTGTCGTCAAAGTGCCAATAAATGGCGCCGCGCGTCACACCGGCCGCGGTTGCGATATGCTGCAACGTTGTACGAGAAACACCCTGTTCGACGAACAATTTTTCAGCAGCATCCAAAATGCTGTCGCGGGTCGCTGCCGCTTCTTCCTTGGTTCTGCGGGCCATCCGCCTGACTCTCCGTTTTTATAGGTAGGAAACATTAAACATACACTCGTGATAGTATATCGGGGTTTTCCCAAAAGTCAGTAGTAAAACCGCCTGTTGTGCCGAAGAAGTGTCGCAGGACGGTTTTATTCTTTTTTCCACAAGAAGGAAGCATTGAATGCGCTCTGCCAACTCCTCCTCCCTCACCCTGTCCAGGATCGCCGCGTGCACCCTGGTCGCCGTGGTCATGCTGTCGGCCTGCGGCTCCAAGGATAACGCCCAGGCCGGTCCAGGCGCCGCTGGCGCCAAGATGCCGCCTCCCCAGGTCGGCGTCATCACCACGAAGATCCAGCCGGTCGCACTCGAGACCGAACTGCCGGCCCGCGTCGAGGCAATCCGCACGGCCGAAGTCCGCGCCCGCGTCAACGGCGTCGTGCTGAAGCGCCTGTTCACCGAGGGCAGCTTGGTCAAGCAGGGCCAGTCGCTGTTCCAGATCGATCCGGAGCCCTACCAGGCCCAGCTGAACGCTGCCCAGGCCGCGCTCGGCCGTGCCCAGGCGAACCTGACGTCGACCTCCGCCACGGTCGAGCGCTACAAGCCGCTCGTCGAGGCGCAGGCCGTCAGCAAGCAGGAATTCACGAACGCCGTCGCCGCCCTGAAGCAGGCCGAGGCGGACGTCAATTCGGCCAGGGCCCAGGTGCGCATCGCCAAGATCAACGCCGACTACGCGAACGTGTACGCCCCGATCTCGGGCCGCATCGGCCGCGCGCTCGTGACGGAAGGCGCGCTCGTCTCCGCCACCGAAGCGACGCAGATGGCGCTGATCCAGCAGACCGACAACGTCTACCTGAACATCACCCAATCCGCCGCCGAACTGCAGCGCCTGCGCAAGAACGCCGGCGACAAGGGCCTCGGCGGCAGCGTACCGGTGACCGTCGTCGCGGACGACGGCACCGTGCTGCCGACGAAGGGCAAGCTGCTGTTCTCGGACATCACCGTCGACCCGACGAGCGGCCAGGTCACGTTGCGCGCCCAGGCGGCGAACCGGGACAACGCCCTGCTGCCGGGCCAGTACGTGCGCGTGCGCCTGGCGCAGGCCGAGCTGCCGAACGGCATCCTGGTGCCGCAGCAGGCCGTCACCCGCGGCGGCCCGAACGGCGATACGCTGACCGTGATCGGCGCGGACAACAAGCCGACCCCGCGCACGGTGAAAATCGGTTCGCAGAACGGCGAGAACTGGGTCGTCACGGATGGCCTCAAGGAAGGCGAGCGCGTGATGGTGGACGGCTTCCAGAAGCTGCAGATGCTGCCGCCGGGTACGCCGGTGCAGCCGGCGCCCCGGCAGCCCCGGCCGCGGCCAATGCGCAGGCGTCCGCCGCGCCCGCCGGCGAGTAAGCAGGCAAGGCTAGATAAACAGGAACCACAATGGCACGTTTTTTTATTGACCGCCCCATTTTTGCCTGGGTGATCGCGCTGTTCATCATGGTGCTTGGCGGCGTCGCCATCAAGCAGCTGCCGATCGCGCAATATCCGACCGTGGCGCCGCCGTCGATCGTCGTCAGCGTCGCGTACCCGGGCGCTTCCGCGCAAACGCTGGAAGATTCCGTCATCTCCGTCATCGAACGCGAGATGAACGGTGCCGAAGGCATGATCTACATGGAGTCGACCAGCCAGGCCAACGGCACCGGCTCCATCACGATCAGCTTCGAGACCGGCACCAATCCCGACCTGGCCCAGGTCGACGTCCAGAACCGCCTCGCGCGCGCGACCCCGCGCCTGCCGGCCGCGGTGACCCAGCAGGGTGTGCGCGTCGACAAGGCCCGTTCGAACTTCCTGCTGTTCACGATTCTCTCGTCCGACGACCCGACCTGGGACACCGTCGCGCTGGGCGACTACGCGTCGCGCAACGTACTGCCCGAGATCCAGCGGATCAAGGGCGTCGGCCAGGCGCAGCTGTTCGGTACCGAGAAGGCGATGCGCATCTGGATCGACCCGGCCAAGCTGGTCGGCTTCAACCTGTCGCCGGATGACGTCAACACCGCGATCCGCCAGCAGAACGCCCAGGTGGCATCCGGCACGATCGGCGACCTGCCCGTGGCCAAGGGCCAGCAGATCACCGCGACCGTCGTCGTCACGGGCCAGCTGGCCACCGTCGAGCAGTTCGGCAACATCGTGCTGCGCGCGAATCCGGACGGCTCCACCGTGCGCCTGAAGGACGTCGCCCGCATCGAGATCGGCGGCCAGGCCTACGCCACGTCGACCCGCCTGAACGGCAAGCCGTCGACGGGTATCGGCGTGCAGCTGTCGCCGACCGGTAACGCGCTGGAAACCGCGAAGCTGATCAAGGCACGCATGAATCAGCTGCAGAAGTACTTCCCGAAAGGCATGAAGTACTCGATCCCCTACGACAGCACGAAATTCATCCAGATCTCGATCAGCCAGGTGGTGGAAACCCTGATCGAGGCCGTGATCCTCGTGTTCATCGTGATGTACGTGTTCCTGCAGAACTTCCGCTACACGATCATCCCGACCATCGTCGTCCCGGTCGCCCTGCTGGGCTCCTTCGCGACACTCCTCGCGATGGGCTTCTCGATCAACGTGCTGACGATGTTCGGCATGGTCCTCGTGATCGGTATCGTCGTCGACGATGCGATCGTGGTGGTGGAAAACGTCGAACGCATCATGTCCGAGGAAGGCCTGCCCCCGCTGCAGGCCACGCGCAAGGCGATGGGCCAGATCTCCGGCGCCATCATCGGCGTGACCGTCGTGCTGATGTCCGTGTTCGTGCCGCTGGCATTCTTCCAGGGCGCGGTCGGCAACATCTACCGCCAGTTCTCGATCGTGATGGTGTCGTCGATCGGCTTCTCGGCGTTCATGGCGCTGTCCCTCACGCCGGCGCTGTGCGCGCACCTGCTCAAGCCCGTGGAAGCGGGCCACCACATGGAGAAGAAAGGCTTCTTCGGCTGGTTCAACCGCACGTTCACGACGGGCGCCAAGCGCTACGAAGGCATCGTCGGCAAGATGCTCAAGCGTTCCGGCCGCGCGCTGGTCGTGTTCGTCCTGCTGGTCGGCATCGTCGGCCTGATGTTCGCGCGCCTGCCGAACTCGTTCCTGCCGAACGAAGACCAGGGCTACATCATCGCCAACATCCAGCTGCCGCCGGGCGCCACCGCCAACCGCACCAACGTCGTCCTGCACGCGCTGGAAGACTATGTGCTGAAGCAGCCGGAAGTGGCCGACATGGTCGCCGTGACGGGCTTCTCGTTCACGGGGCAGGGCCAGAACATGGGCCTCGCGTTCATCCCGCTGAAATCGTGGGACGAGCGCAAGGGCAAGGGCCAGAGCGCGCAGGATCTCGCGGGCCGCATCACGGGCCACATGATGGCGCTGCGCGACTCGTTCATCTTCGTCGTGAGCCCGCCGCCGATCCCGGAACTGGGCCGCGGCACCGGCTTCTCGTTCCGCCTGCAGGACCGCGGCGGCCTCGGTCACGCCGCCCTGCTCCAGGCGCGTAACCAGCTTCTCGGCATGGCGATGCAGAGCAAGGTGCTGACGGGCATCCGTCCTGAAGGCCTCGAAGATGCGCCGCAGCTGAAGCTGAACATCGACCGCGACAAGGCGCAGGCCCTGGGCGTGACGTTCGGCGCCATCAACACGGCGCTGTCGACGTCGCTCGGTTCCGCGTACGTGAACGACTTCCCGAACGCCGGCCGCCTGCAGCGCGTGATCGTGCAGGCCGACGCGCCGGAGCGCATGCAACCGGAAGACCTGCTGCGCATCAACGCCCTGAACACGAAGGGCCAGCCGGTGCCGCTGTCCGCGTTCGCGACGACACAATGGATCACGGGTCCGATGCAGACGTCGCGCTACAACGGCTATTCGTCGATGAGCATCACGGGCGATGCCGCCCAGGGCTATTCGACCGGCCAGGCGCTCGACGAGATGCAGGCGCTGGCCGCCAAGCTGCCGGCCGGCTTCGCGTATGAATGGACCGGCCAGTCGCGCGAGGAAATCCTCGCCGGTTCGACCGTGTTCGTGCTGATCGGCTTCGCGCTGCTGGCCGTGTTCCTGGCGCTGGCCGCGCTGTACGAAAGCTGGTCGATCCCGGTGGCCGTGCTGCTCGTCGTGCCGCTGGGCGTGCTCGGTTCGCTGCTCGCGGCATCGATGCGCGGGCTGTCCAACGACGTGTACTTCAAGGTGGGCCTGATCACCATCATCGGCCTGGCCGCGAAGAACGCGATCCTGATCGTGGAATTCGCGAAGGACCTGCAGGCGCAGGGCAAGTCGCCGTTCGAAGCGGCGCTGCAGGCGGCGCACCTGCGCTTCCGTCCGATCATCATGACGTCGCTCGCGTTCATCCTCGGCGTGCTGCCGCTGGTGGTCGCCAGCGGCGCCGGCGCCGCGTCGCAGCGCGCGATCGGTACGGGCGTGATGGGCGGCATGTTGACGGCGACGGCATTGGGCGTGTTCTTCGTGCCCGTGTTCTTCGTCGTCATCCGCGGATTCTTCAAGGGCAGCGAACGCCAGCGCAAGAAGTACGCGCACGAAGAAGAAAACACTGTCATCGACTCGAAAATCTGATGAACAACATGAAACGACTCACTCCCCTGGCCCTGGCCCTCGTACTGGCCGGCTGCGTGAACCTGGCGCCCAAGTACGAGCGGCCGCAAGCGCCGGTGGCGGGTGCCTTCCCGACCGTGGAAGGCACGGTCAACAGCGGCAACGCCGTCGCGAACGAGGCGCCCGCCGCCATCGCGTGGCAGCGCTTCTTCACCGATCCGCGCCTGCAGCAGCTGATCACGCTGGCCCTGGAAAACAACCGCGACCTGCGCGTTGCCATCCTCAACATCGAGGCGGCACGGGCGCAGTACCAGATCCAGCGCTCGAACCAGTTCCCGGCCATTAACGCCGGCATCACGGGCCAGCGCCAGACGACGGGCAAGGACGAGCCGATCAGCAGCGTGTACCAGGCCGGCCTCTCGGTGTCGGCGTTCGAGCTGGACTTCTCCAGCCGCGTGCGCAACCTGTCCGACGCCGCGCTGGCGCAATTCCTCGCCACCGAGGAAGCGCGCAAGACGGCGCAGATCAGCCTGATCGCGCAGGTCGCCAACACGTACCTGACGTTCCTCGCGGACGAGGAATTGCTGTCCCTGACGCAGCAGACCCTGAAGACGCGCGAGGAATCGCTGCGCCTGACCAACCTGCGCTTCGAGAACGGCGTCTCGTCCAAGCTCGACCTGCAGCAGGCCGTGTCGCTCGTCGAACAGGCGCGCACCACGCTGGCCCAGGCCCAGCGCCAGCGCGCGCAGGACCTGAACCTGCTCACCTTGCTGATCGGCCAGACGATCCCCGGCAACCTGCCGGCCGGCGCCACGCTCGCGACGACGAACCTGCCGGACCTCCCGGCCGGGATGCCGTCCGACCTGCTGGCGACCCGTCCGGACATCCGTTCGGCCGAGCAGCAGCTGATCGCGGCCAACGCCAACATCGGCGCGGCGCGCGCGAACTACTTCCCGCGCATCACCTTGACGGGCAGCGCGGGCACGGCCAGTTCCGAGCTCTCCGGCCTGTTCAAGAGCGGCACGTTCGGCTGGACGTTTGCGCCGCAGGCGATCCTGCCGCTGTTCGACTTCGGCCGCACCCGCGCCGGCGTCGAGAGCGCCCGTGCCCAGCGCGACATCGCCGTCGCGCAGTACGAAAAGTCGATCCAGACCGCGTTCCGCGAAGTGGCGGACGCACTGGCCGGCCAGGCCACGTACAGCGAACAGCTGCGCGCCCAGCAGGCCGTGGCGGCCGCCGAGACGGACCGCTTCAACCTGTCCGACCTCCGCTACCGCAACGGCACCGCGAGCTACCTGGACCTGCTGGACGCCCAGCGCTCGCTGTTCACCGCGCAGCAGCAGGCCATCCAGGCCAACCTGCTGCGCCTGCAGAACCAGGTCACGCTGTACCGCGTGCTGGGGGGTGGCTGGAGCGAAGCGGGGCCGGCGACGGCGGCACGCTGAGTTAGCCCGTCGTTCCCGCGCAGGCGGGAACCCAATCTGCACGCGCCACCGCAGCGCATGAACTTGGATCCCCGCCTGCGCGGGGATGACGTTTCAAGCGCAGGCAAAGTTATTGCCGCGCGCCATTGGCACGATCCCGACCGGGGCCGGCCGCGATTTCGGTATCATGAAATAGCAGGCCGGCCCCGGTTTT
>NZ_JBKYMO010000065.1:0-18124 GCF_047302915.1 Massilia sp. CT11-108
GTGCCGGCCGCGACCGGCACCGACACCGGCGGCTCGATCCGCCAGCCGGCCGCGTTCTGCGGCATCACCGGCATCAAGCCGACGTACGGCCGCGTGTCGCGCTTCGGCATGATCGCGTTCGCCTCGTCGCTCGACCAGGGCGGCCCGATGGCCCGCACGGCGGAAGATTGCGCCCTGCTGCTGAACGAGATGGTCGGTTTCGACGAGCGCGATTCGACGAGCCTCACGCCGGAACAGGGCAATGCGCGCGAAGACTTTACGCGCGACCTGAACCAGCCCCTGACCGGCCTGCGCATCGGCGTGCCGAAGGAATACTTCGGTGAAGGCCTGGCCGCGGACGTCGAGCAGGCCGTGCGCGCCGCGCTGGACGAATTCGTGAAGCTGGGCGCGACGCTGGTCGAGATCTCGCTGCCGAAGACGTCGCTGTCGATTCCCGTGTACTACATCATCGCGCCGGCGGAAGCGTCGTCGAACCTGTCGCGCTTCGACGGCGTGCGCTACGGCTACCGCGCCCCGGAATACACCGACCTGCAGGACATGTACAAGAAGACGCGTGCGCAAGGCTTCGGCAAGGAAGTCCAGCGCCGCATCATGGTCGGCACGTACGTGCTGTGCCACGGCTACTACGACGCCTATTACGTGCAGGCGCAGAAGATCCGCCGCCTGATCGCCGACGATTTCCAGGCCGCGTTCCGCGACAAGTGCGACGTGATCATGGGCCCGGTGGCCCCGAGCGTCGCGTGGGACCTGGGTTCCAAGGCGAACGACCCGGTGGCGAACTACCTGGCCGATATCTTCACCTTGTCGACGAGCCTCGCCGGCCTGCCCGGCATGTCGATCCCTTGCGGTTTCGGCCAAGGCAAGGAGGGAGCAATGCGGAATGCAAAGCGCCCGGTGGGCCTGCAAATCATCGGCAATTATTTCGCCGAGGCGAAGCTGCTGAACATCGCGCACCAGTACCAGCAAGCCACGGATTGGCATACCCGCGCGCCCGAAGGCGTTTGACGCACTGACATACAAGAGAGAACACCATGCAATGGGAAGTCGTCATCGGTCTTGAGAACCACGTCCAGCTCACGACCAACTCCAAAATCTTCAGCGGCAGCTCGATCAAGTTCGGCGCCGAGCCGAACACGCAGGCGAGCCCCGTCGACCTGGCGCTGCCGGGCGTGTTGCCCGTGATGAACAAGGGCGCCGTCGAACGCGCCATCTGCTTCGGCCTCGCGGTCGGTGCGAAGATCGCGCCGCAATCCGTCTTCGCGCGCAAGAACTACTTTTATCCCGACCTGCCGAAGGGTTACCAGATCAGCCAGTTCGAAGACCCGGTCGTGCAAGGCGGCAGCCTCACGTTCGCGTTCGAGAAGGACGGCAAGCTGGAGACGAAGACCGTCAACCTGACCCGCGCCCACCTCGAGGAAGACGCCGGCAAGTCGCTGCACGAGGATTACCACGGCATGAGCGGCATCGACCTGAACCGCGCCGGCACGCCGCTGCTGGAGATCGTTTCCGAGCCGGAAATCCGCAGCGCCGCCGAAGCCGTGGCCTATGCGAAGGCGCTGCACGGACTCGTGATGTGGCTGGGCGTCTGCGACGGCAACATGCAGGAAGGTTCGTTCCGCTGCGACGTCAACGTGTCCGTGCGCCCCGTTGGCCAGAAGGAATTCGGCACCCGCTGCGAGATCAAGAACCTGAACTCGTTCCGCTTCATGGAAGAAGCGATCCACTACGAAGTACGCCGCCAGATCGAGCTGATCGAGGACGGCGGCAAGGTCGTGCAGGCCACGCGCCTGTGGGATCCGGACCGCAAGGAAACGCGCGAGATGCGCACCAAGGAAGACGCGCAGGATTACCGCTACTTCCCGGACCCCGACCTGCCGCCGCTCGCGATCTCGCAGGACTGGATCGACCGCGTGAAAGCCGGCATGCCGGAACTGCCGGCCGCGATGCGCGAACGCTTCATCGGCGACTACGGCCTGCCGGAATACGACGCGCTGATCCTGACGTCGTCGCAGGCGATGGCCACGTATTACGAAGCCGTCGTCGCCAAGGCCGGCAAGGAAAGCGCCAAGGCGGCCGCGAACTGGCTGATGGGCGACGTGTCGTCCGCGCTGAACCGCGCCGACGTCGCGATCGAGAACTCGCCGGTCGAAGCATCGCAACTGGCCCTGCTGCTGAAGCGCATCGCCGACGGCACGATCTCGAACAACGCGGGCAAGAAGGTGTTCAGCCTGATGTGGGAAGCGCAGTCGGAAGACGAGCACCTGGCCGACACGATCATCGAGCGCGAAGGCCTGAAGCAGATCTCGGACACGGGCGCGCTGGAAGCGATCGTCGACGAAGTCCTCGCCAACAATGCCAAGTCGGTCGAGCAGTACAAGGCCGGCAAGGAAGCGGCGATCAACGCGCTGATCGGCCAGTGCATGAAGGCGTCGAAGGGCAAGGCGAATCCGGCACAGGTGACCGAGCTGCTGAAGAAGAAGCTGGCGGCCTGATCCTTTTCCGCCAACGAAAAACCGGAGCACGCTCCGGTTTTTTTACGTCCGCCAATTGCCTAAAACCGGGGTCAGAGCCCGGTTTTGGGCAAAGTTTGCCGGGAAATTGCCCAAAAAAGGACTCTGACCCCGGTTTTATTCGTAGCGAAGCGCGTCGATCGGATCGAGCCGCGCCGCCTGGCTCGCCGGTACCACGCCGAACACGACGCCCACGCCGCCCGAGAACAGCACGGACAGCGCCACCGCCCACCACGGCACGACGGCCGGCGGGAAGTCCGGGATCATCGCGGCAATGCCGACGCCCAGCGCGTAGCCGATCACGAGGCCCAGCAGCCCGCCCAGCAGCGACAGGGTGACGGCCTCGATCAGGAACTGCAGCAGGATGTCGCGGCTGCGCGCGCCGATCGCCTTGCAGATGCCGATCTCGCGCGTGCGCTCCTTCACCGACACCAGCATGATGTTCATGATGCCGATGCCGCCCACCAGCAGCGCGATGCCGACCACGCCGCTCATCACGAGCGTGACGGTACCGCTCAGCTTCTCGAACGATTTCGCGATCTGGTCGGCCGATTCGATCTCGAAATCGTCCGTGTCGTCGGGCTTCAGGCGGTGCGCCTGGCGCATCACCATGCGGATGTGGCTGCGGGTCGCGTCCAGCCGGCCCAGGTCGCGCACGGCCACGGTGATCTGCAGCTGCGGGCGCGTGTTGTTGCCGATGATGCTCTGCCCCGTCTTGAACGGGATGATCATGTAGTTGTCCTGCGACATACCGAAGATCTCGCCCCGCTTTTCCATCACGCCGACGATCTTGAACCACTCGTTCGCGTACAGGACGAATTGCCCGACCGGGTTCGGCGGCAGGTGCAGGTCCTCGATCAGCTTCTCGCCGATGACGGCCACGCGGCGCGCGCCGGCGTCGTCGGACGCGCTGAGGAACCGCCCCAGCCGCGCGTAGCGGCCGTTTACTTCCTGGTAGCTGGCCGTCGTGGCGAACACCTGCGCCGTCGCCGACATCCCCGTGAAGCGCACCTCGGAAAAGCCGGGCGTGAACACGGGGCTGAGGTTGCGGATGCCGTCCACGCGCAGGCGCAGCTGCTCCACGTCGTCGAAGCGCAGGTAGTTCACCTTGCCGCGCATGACCTCCTTGAACTCGTTGTGCGGCCGCACCGTCAGGCCGTTGCCGCCCAGCCCCTCGAACTGGTCGGTGACGCTTTTCGACAGGCCCTGGATCAGCGAGATCACGGTGATCACCGACGCCACCCCGATGATGATGCCGAGCGACGTGAGGAAGCTGCGCAGCCGGTGCGCGCGGATCGATGCCAGCGCCGAGCGCAGGCTTTCGAGAAACAGGTTCATGCCGCGTTCTCCGCATCATTCCTCGTGTCCGACACGATCCGCCCGTCGCGCAGCCGCACGACGCGCCGGCACTGCGCCGCGATCTCGGGCTCGTGCGTCACCATGACGACCGTCTGCCCGCCCGCATGCAGTTCGCGGATCAGCGCCAGGATCTCTTCGCTGGTGGCGGAATCGAGGTTACCCGTCGGTTCGTCGGCCAGCAGGATCGACGGCTTGCCCACGAGCGCACGGGCGATCGCGACGCGCTGCCGCTGGCCGCCCGACAATTCGTTGGGCCGGTGATGCAGCCGTCCGCCGAGGCCCACGCGCTGCAAGGCCTGTTCCGCCAGCGCGAGGCGTTCGCGCAGCGCGATGCCGCGGTAGATCAGCGGCTGTGCCACGTTGTCGAGCGCACTCGCGCGGGGCAGCAGGTGAAAGCTCTGGAAGATGAAGCCGATCTCCTGGTTGCGCACGCGCGCCAGCTCGTCGCCGGACATCGTCGCGACCTCGCGGCCGTTGAGCCAGTACGCGCCGCTGCTGGGGCGATCGAGGCACCCGACGATGTTCATCATGGTCGACTTGCCGGAGCCGGACGCGCCGATGAACGCGACGAATTCATTGGCCCGGATGTGCAGGTCGACGCCCTGCAGCGCATGTACGGTCTGGTCGCCCATCGTGTACTGCCGCGTCACGCCTTCCAGCCGGATCACGGATGCGCTCCTTCCGCAACCTTCACGTCGGCCTTCTTCGCGACCACGGCATCGCCGTCGTGCAGCTCGCGCAGCAGGCGCGCGGGGCCCACGGCGATCGTCTGGCCGGCCGCCACGCCCTTCGTCACTTCCTGGTTGGCGTCGTCCGACAGGCCCAGTTCCACCGTCGTCTTTTTCACTTTCCCGTCCTGCACGACGAACACGTAGCTGGTGTTCTTCACCTTGTCCTTCGCGCCCGGGATTTCCTCGCTCAGCACGGCCTGGATCGGCACCGCGGCGCGCGCGGCACCGTTGCCGACGACGATCTCGACGCGGCACGTCATGCCGGAGCGCAGCGCGAGCTTCGCGTCGTCGAGGCGCAGCTTGACGACGTAGCTGCGGCCCTGCGTCTGCGCGCCGAGGACGGTCTTCGGCGCCATCGCCACGCTTTCCACGCGGCCCGTCACGGGCTGGTCGGGGAACGCGGCCGGGAACACCTTCGCCTGCTGGCCGACGCCCACGCGCGCGATGTCCGCTTCGTCCACGTTCACCTCGGCCATGATGGAGCCGACGTCGGCGATCGTCATCAGCGACGATCCCGCGATGCCGGTGGCGCTGGCGACGGCCGTCTCGCCGATCTTGATCGGCACGGCCGTCACGGTGCCGTCGATGGGCGCGCGCACTTCCGTCTTGGCCAGGTGCTCGCGCGCCTGCGACAGCAGCGCGCTGGCCTGCTCGAGCGTCTCGCGGCTGGCGCGCAGCTCGACCTTGGCGAGATCGACCTGGTGCACGGCGTCGTCGTACTTGGAGATGTCGATGTACTTCGCCTTGTACAGCTGGCCCATGCGGTCCAGGTTGCGCTGCTGGTTTGCGAGGTTGATCTGGGCGCGTTCGATCGCGATCGCGGCGTTGCGGCGGTTCGCTTCCTGCTGCGCCACCTCGGCCAGGTATACGGTCGGATCGAGCCGCAGCAGGGTATCGCCGCGGTTCACCTGGTCGCCCTCCTTCACGAGCACGCCGGCCACCTTGCCGATGACCTCCGCCGACAGCTGCACCTCCTGGCGGAACACGAGGTTGCCGGTCGCGAGGATGGCCGGGTGGATGGCCAGCTTCTGCACGGTCGCCAGCTCGGCCTCGCGGCGCGTCTGCTTGCCCGCGAACTTCACCACCACGGGGACGATGAAGAACGCCGCGACGATGGCCGCGCCTATCAGTTTCTTCTTCATGCGCTTATCCGAGGAAGGCGATCTTCGCGGCCCAGATGCCGTAGACGACCGCGTACGGCAGCACGGCGACCGTCACGCAGGCGGCGGTCGAGCGTCCCGTCCACGCCTTCAGGCCGAGCACGGCCAGCGCGATGGACCACACCGACGTCAGGTCGAGATTGGTGGCGAAGCCGAACCAGGGGCTGGACATGGGCACGTGCAGCAGCAGGTAGTTGAGCGACACCATGTTCATGTCTTCCGGCGCCAGGCGGCCGCCCGACGTCAGGATCTGCAGCACCGACAGGGGCACCGTCAGCAGGCGCGGGATACTGGTCCAGACGGCGAAGCCGAACCACTTGCCGTAGCCGATGCCGGTGCCCATCACCTTGCCCGCCAACAGGTAGTACAGCGCCACGACGGCGCAGATGAGCGGCGTGCCCACCACGGCGCCGATGCCGGAGCTCCACATCATCGTCTTCGGCGTCATGAACTGCGCCATCGCGGCACGCGCTTCCGGTTTCATGGGTCCCTGCGCCGCCAGCATGTGCTCGCGGAACCAGGCGAAATCGAGCGACGAGACGTACCAGCAGCTCACGGCCAGCGTCAGCAGGATCAGGACGAGCAGGGGGATGAAGGGGCGAGGCTTGTCCTTCAGCCGTGCGAAGGTGGGCGAAGGCGCGAGGATGACGTTTCCGATGTCGAAGAGCGGCTGCGTGGCCATGTGTTGACTCCCTAGTTATTGTGATCGGGTAGCACCTGCTACCCGGTGCCAAGCAGTCTAGGGTGTTTACGCCGCGAAAAACTCACCAATTGTCATGACACCGGGGGCACGCCCGAATTTATACGCGGCGTTTACATCGCTTCCAGCAGCGCCAGCGCCTGCGTCCTTGCCGCCGCCCGCAGCGAGCGGCGCAGCGCCGCATCGTCCGTGGTCCGCGCCAGCACCATCCCGCCCACGCACAGCGCGACGATGGCCTGCGCGCGCTGCTCGCCGTCGGTTTCGTGCTTGAGCGCGCCCGCGTACACGTGCACGAGATTGCGGATCAGCTGCGTGTACGCCTTCTGCGGCGACAGCCCCGCGCGCGCCACGTCGCCCGGCAATGCGTACAACGGACAATGCGCCTCGATGTTGTCGAACACCTCGTCGCTCAGGTAGATGTCGACCAGCATGCGCGCCAGCTCGCGCGGCGCGGGCGGCGGCGAGTCCTTGAAATCGGGCTTGAACGGATTGCACGTGCTGAAGCTGGCGACGGCCGCCGCGTACAAATCGTCCTTGCTGTCGAAGTGGTGATAAAAGCCGCCGCGCGTGAGGCCGGCCTCGGACATCACGCGGTCGATCGACACTTGTTCGAAGCCATGGCGGTTGAACAGCCGGCGCGCCGCATGCACGATGCGTTCGCGGGTCTGGGCCTTGTGTTCGCTACTGTAGGGCATTCGCGTCTCCTTTCGAGAACGGCATTATGCGCGTATTCACATTATGTTCTTGAACATATTATGTGGCCGCGTATTCTGGTTTCCATTCACCACAAGGAGACGACACATGTACACGCTGACCACCTTCCGTTCGGTTCCCTCGTTTGCCGTGGGCCACGTGCGCGACCTGCGCGTGCGCTGGGCCCTCGAGGAAGCCGGCCAGTCCTACGACCTGCGCCTGATCGGCTTCGAGGAGAAGGAAGCGCCCGCCTACCGCCGCGAGCAGCCGTTCGCCCAGGTGCCCGTTCTGCACGACGGCGACCTGGCGCTGTTCGAAACCGGCGCGATCCTGCTGCACCTGGGCGAGCGCCATCCCGTCCTGCTGCCGCGCGATCCGGCCGCGCGTGCGCAGGCGACGATGTGGATGTTCGCCGCACTGAATTCGGTCGAGCCCTACGTGGGCAACCTCGCCAACCTCGTCGCGTTTTCCATGGACCAGCCATGGGCCGAGGCGCAGCGCCCCGTGCTCGAAGAGATCGCGCTGAAGCGCCTGGGCCAGGTGGACGACTGGCTGGAAGGCCGCACCAGTCTCGCCGGCGAATTCGGCGCGGCCGACATCCTCATGACGACCGTCGTGCGCCTGCTCGACGGTATGGGCTACGTCGAACGCTTCGCCCGCCTCGCGGCCTGGCGCGACCGCTGCACGGCGCGCCCCGCCTACCGCAAGGCGCTGGCCGCCCAGGTGGCGCAGTACGTCGTGGAACCCGCGGTCGCCTGATTCAATCGGTCACGGGTACCAGCGGTATCGTGGCCGGCCCGCGCCCGCGCGCGAAGTCCGACGCGATGCCGGCGCGGATCGCTTCGAGCCGGCGGCCGTCGCGGTACAGCAGGTTGTAGCTTTCGAACGGAACGAGGCGGCCGTCCGGCAGCGCGAAGTGGATGCACGATTTCTTCAGCGCGCGCACGTCCAGCGAATACGCGTCCATGAACTGCACGATCAATACGCGGAACACGTTGTCGTAGCGGAGCGCGGATGGCGCCCTGACGAGCGGCAGGCAGCACATCAGCTCCGACAGGCAATTGGCCTGCGATTCCGGCGAGTGGTTCGTCGAGAACAGTTCAAAGATGCGGTCCTTCACGGCGCCGTGCAGCGCGGGGTCGCGTTCGAACACGATCGTGTTGCCGCTGCCTTCGACGAGCGTCTGCGGATCCAGCCAGCGCGTCAGCGGCACGGTGCCCTCCTTCGTCTTGATCGCGTACGCCATCGCCAGCGTGTCCGGATTGCACGGCACGGGCACCACGTCCTCCAGCGTGAACAAGCCGCTTTGCTCGGCGATGCGGCGCCGGATCTCCGACACCGTCAGGCGGTGCAGGCGCGGATCGTAGTCTTCGACGCGGCCGGCATCCTGGATCGGCTGCAAGGTCACGCCGCGCACGCAGGGCTGCTGCAGCGCGAAGTCGATGATCTCGCCGATCTCGCCGTCGTTCAGGCCTTTCTTGAGCGTGACGACGAGCGTCGTCGACAGGCCTGCTTCATTGAGGTTGTCGAGCGCCTGGCGGCGGATGCGCGTGAGGTCGGCGCCGCGCAATTCGCGATGCACCTCCGCGCGCAGCGAATCGAATTGCAGGTAGACCTCGACGCCGGGCGCGTAGCCGGCGAGGCGCTGCACGAAGCCCTTGTCCTGCGCGAGCACGACGCCGTTCGTGTTGATCATCACGTGCTTGATGGGGCGCGCTTTCGCGGCGTCGAGGATGTCCCAGAACTCCGGATGCAGGGTGGGCTCGCCGCCGGACAGCTGCATCACGTCCGCCTCGCCTTCGTTGGCGACGACGGCGTCGAGCATGCGGATCACTTCCGCCAACGGACGATGCCGCTCGCGGTGCGTGCCGCTCTCCGCATAGCACACGGGGCAGTTCAGGTTGCAGTTGTCCGTGATCTCGACGACGGACAGGCACGAGTGCTGCATGTGGTCCGGGCACAGGCCGCAGTCGTACGGACAGCCGTACTCCATCTTCGTGTTGAACCGCTGCGGCATCTCCGGGTGCTTGACGAAGACTTCGCGGCACAGGCGGTAGTACGCGACGTCGTCGCTGACGAGCACGCGCTCGGTGCCATGCGCGCCGCACCATTTGTCCATGTAGACCTTGTCGTCCTTGAACACGATCTTCGCTTCGACCGGGTGCAGGCAGGTCGAGCAGACGGAGGTCGTCGTGTCGTAGAACAGATAGGGGCGGGACTTGCGGGTCATGGGAGCTCCTTGCGCGGCGGCGCGGGATAGTCGCGTTCGGACGCCGCGACCTGGCGGCGCAGGTCGTCGGCCAGGCGGTCGGCGGCAGCGACCATATCTGCAGGAAGCATGGCTTTGGCGCCTGCGATGGCCGCGGCGTTGCCGGTCAACGTCAGCAGCGCCAGCGCATCGATGCGCTCTGCGGGGGAAGCGCGATCTGCTTTCACCTCCCACGACAGATACTTCACGTCTCCGCCGCCGCAATGCAGGATGTTGCGCGCCCGCCAGAGCCGGGACTCGTCGGAGTGGCCGGCACGGGCCAGCAGCTGCGCGGCCCGCAGCGCGGGCTCGACGCGAAACACGTCCGGTCCGGGCTGGACCACGCAAATTTTGGTGGCGGCACGCTGCAGCAGGACAATGCCGCGCGCTCGATCCCGTGGGTTGGCACCGAAAGGTTCGTAGCCTCCCCACGACCTCGTACCGCCCAACATCTCCCCCAACAGCGCCTGGGCCGGAGCGTAGTCCTGCGCGCTCGCCTGCTCCAGCAGGCCCAGCGCACGCGGCACGTCCGCCTGTTTCCGGTCCGACGTGGACACCAGGGTATACGCGAGCGAGGTGCGCGCTGCCGGGTTGCCGGCCGCGGCAGCGCCCGCCAGCTCGGCGATGCGGCGCCGGCGGGCTGCTTCCGCGTCGCGCTGCTGACGCTCATAGCGGTTCTTGTTGACCGCATCGATCGCGACGCAGCCGGTGCCGCCGATGAAAGCGAGAGCCAGGACCAGCATCCCGCCGCGTGCGCGGGAATCAGCGAAAAGAGTCATGTACGAGCCAGCTCCCTGGATTGAAGGATTACGAACGGCAGATAACAGGCCAGCGCCACGATGCACACCCACTGGATGCCCGACAGCCCGAACACGTACGCATACGGCACCGGCTTGATGCCATCGACGACGAGCCGCCAGACCAGGTAGGACGCGAGATACAGCTTGAACGCGAGCCCGGAACTGCGCGCGAGCGGCGCGCGCCAGCGCCACAGCAAGCTGCCCACACCCAGCACGAACAGCATGTCGTAGACCTGCGTGGGATGGCGGGCGATGCCGTCGCCAAAGTCGACGCCCCACGGCAGCGCGGTCGGTACGCCGTACGTCCCGTCATGCAGGCCCGCGAGGAAGCAGCCGATGCGGCCCACGACCGTGCCGGCGACGAGGGGCAGGATGAACTGGTCGCCCGTCGAGCGGCGGATACCCGTGCGCTTCTTGGCGATCTCCACGCCGATGAGGCCGCCCAGCAGCCCGCCGACGATCGACTGGCCCGACGCGATCAGGCGCCAATCCGGCACCGTGCCCTGCCACAGGTGCGGCATCTCGATCCAGAACACGAGCTTGTTGCCGATGGCGGCACCGAGGATGCTGCCGACGACGACGGCGAAGGAGCCCGGCTGCAGCAGCGCGGGTTGACGGGCGCGTCGGCGCTGCCAGCGGTACAGCTGCACGCCGCCGGCGAGGGCCAGCCATTCGAATACGAGGTGAACCCATTGCGCGGTCGCAGCGGGCAGGACGGCGCCCTTCATGCTCCGCCGGGCGGACGCTTGCGCCACAACCTGATGACAATCCAGCCGCACACGAAGGCGATGCCGAGCCCGATCAGGCCGAAAACGAGCGCGACCGACGAGAAGTTCTCGGGCCCGGGCGAGGACAGGCCGGCAAGCCCGCTGAAAGTGCCGACGGCGCCGCACAGGCCGAAGCCCGCGAGCGCCAACGAGAGAATGGCAGTCAGAAAACCGCGCGCGACGTTGTTCATGGCAGCTCCCAAATAGTTGCCGCCATTACATCACATTCCGCAGGCTCAGGCCACGCCGTATTGCTGGCGATACGCCGCGACGGCGTCCTTGTGCTGGGCCAGCGACGGATCGGCTTCCAGGTAGCCGAACAGGTCGGCCAGGCTGGCGATCGAGATCACGGGGATGCCGTAGGTCTGGCTGACTTCCTGCACGGCCGACAGCGGCGACAGCACGCCGTCCTTGCCGCCCCGTTCCATGCGGTCGAGCGCGATCAGCACGGCGGCCGGTTCGGCGCCGGCGGCGCGGATCATCGCCACCGATTCGCGCACCGAGGTGCCGGCCGAGATCACGTCGTCGATGATGACGACCTTGCCCGCCAATTTGGCGCCGACGATGGTGCCGCCTTCGCCGTGGTCCTTGGCTTCCTTGCGGTTATAGGCGAACGAGGTGTTGCGGCCTTTCGCGGCCAGCGCCACGGCGGTCGCGGAGGCGAGCGTGATGCCTTTATAGGCCGGGCCGAACAGCATGTCGAATTCGAGGCCGGAATCGAGCAGGGTCTGGGCGTAGAAATCGGCCAGCTTGCCGAGCGTGGCGCCGTCGTGGAACAGGCCCGCGTTGAAGAAGTACGGCGACTGGCGGCCCGCCTTGGTGATGAACTGGCCGAACTTCAAGACTTCGGCTTCGACTGAAAACGCAATGAACTGTTGGCGCAGATTGTCCACGACACGACCCTCGAACTGTGAAAACCGGTATTGTAATCCGCCCCGCCCCCGCCCGCGAAGCCGGTGTTCCACCACCCGCGTGAGACGGTGCAGGCGCCGTTCCGTGCGCGGCGCCCGCAGCGCCCGGCCGACCATGGCGAGGAATGCGTCCTCGGCGCGGTGGACGCCCTCCAGTTCGGCCTGCATGCGCACGTGTTCGGTCGTGTCGCGCACGAAGCAGCGGGTGTAGCGCAGGCGGCCGTCCTCGAAACAGGCGTTCGCGCGGATGACCACGTGCCGGATCGAACCGTCCTTGGAGCGCAGGCGCGCCGGCTGGTCCACCACCGTTTCGCCGGCCGCCAGCCGCGCCAACATATCGGCGGCGACGGCCGGATCGGCGTGGAACCGGGCGGCATGGTGCCCGACGTATTCTTCCCAGCGGTAGCCGAGCATCTGCAGCTCGGCCTTGTTGGCCCACAGGATCGTGCCGTCGGCGCCGACCTGGTGCAGTCCTTCGGCCGCGTTCTCGACCATGTCGGCGAACTCGCGTTCGCGCCGCAGCAGGTCGCGCTCCGCCTGGCGCCGCCGCGCCGCCTCCGCGTGCAGCGCATGCACTTTCTGCTCGAGCCGGACCAGGTTGATGTCGACGGGTTGCCCGGACGGCAGCGGCGCCGCCACGTCGGCGCAGGCGTGGTCGTGCCCCGCGCAGACCTGGCGGAACACGTGCGCCGCGTCGGACGTTGGAAACAGGGTCCAGGGATAAGCGCAGAACAGCGAGAAGTCGAGCTTGCGCGCCAGCTCGTTCCACAGCCGCTCCAGGTGCAGGGCCGCGTCGTAGCGGCCGCGCGCGCACAGCAGCGCCACCATCTCGCCGAACGCGTGGACGGGTGCGCCGCCGGCGCAGGCTTCGGCCACCACGCGACCGACCTCGTACTCGAAACGGGCGCGGTCGGGCCAGCCGTCGACCATCAGGCGCGCCAGCGTCGTCTCGGCGTCGAACCACGCGACGTCGCGCGACGGCGGCGCGGAACGCCCTTCCGCGCGCGCCAGTTCGTCCAGGCGCCGTTGCAGCGCATCGGTGTGTGCGCCGGTGGCGATGACGATGGCCCGTCCCCGCGTCCGCAATGCCCGCTCGATGAAGGACGCGACCTCGTCGAGCAGCGTGTCGCTGTCGTCGTAAAAGCGCACGAAATGCCCCGTCTTGCCGTGTTTGCCGGACAACAGGTCCTCGCTCTTGATCAGCATGGGGGTTTTCTAATGGATGAAAGATGCAATTCTATCCACATCAGGCGCGCTCAAGACGGCGGCGGCCGTTCAGGTCGCCGTTGTATTGACATAAATCAAAACGTCAGAGGTTTAGTCGGTGCCCGCAGCCAACCGCACGACGAGATCGGAATTGACCGGTATACCGGGCCGGGCGTTTAACGTTTGTTTAACCGCCATGGATGTGTTGATGGAAGTCAAAACGAGCTACACTATCGCCCTTGGCCCACCGCACTTTTGTCCAGATCCATGCCACGAATTATCTCCGCCAACTTGAACGGCATCCGTTCCGCCCACAAGAAGGGTTTCTTCAACTGGATGGCCAGCCAGGACGCCGATTTCATCTGCGTCCAGGAGCTGAAAGCCCAGCAGGCCGACATGACCGAGGAATTCCTCGCGCCGCACGGTTACCACGGCCATTTCCACTATGCCGAGAAAAAAGGTTACTCGGGCACGGGCGTCTACAGCCGCACGAAGCCGGATGCCGTCAGGACGGGCTTCGGCTGCGTCGAATTCGACAACGAAGGCCGCTACACCCGCGCCGACGTGGGCAACCTGACCGTCATTTCCGTGTACTGCCCGTCCGGCTCCTCGTCGCCGGAGCGCCAGGAAGCCAAGTTCCGCTTCATGGAAGTGTTCCTGCCGCACCTGCAGGAGCTCAAGGCCGAGGGCCGCGAGATCGTGATCTGCGGCGACTGGAACATCGCGCACAAGGAAATCGACCTCAAGAACTGGAAGGGCAACCAGAAGAATTCCGGCTTCCTGCCGGAAGAACGCGCCTGGATGACCCGGATCTTCGACGAACTGGGCCTCGTGGACGTGCACCGCGGCATCGACCAGCGCCCCGAGCAATATACGTGGTGGAGCAACCGCGGCCAGGCGTGGGCGAAGAACGTCGGGTGGCGCATCGATTACCACGTCGCCACCCCGGGCATCGCCGCCAAGGCGCACGCCGTGTCGATCTACAAGGACGAACGGTTTTCGGACCATGCGCCGCTGATCATCGATTACCACCTCTGATAATTCCCCCCGGCAAGGGGGAATTCCAGCCAGATATGTCGTAAAAACATCAACTTACCCACTTCCCAGGTGGGTTTGTTGATATGATCGTTCACTAAGTTTTCCTTGTGGAATCTTTTTTCCACGACGTCAAACACTCTCCGCGAACGATCATGCCCATCCAGACCTCTACCTCCTCCGCGCCCAAGTTGTTACTTGCGGCCCAGCCGATCTTCACGCCGGGCCACATGAGTATTACCCTGGATTTCAGCACCGACATGGCGGCTGGGAGCGGGTCGGTCATCATCACGGACGGTGCCATACAGACCGTGATCGACCGCGTCACGGGGGAGCCCACGCTGCGGGTGGTCGGCGCGACCGACACGCACACGATATCGGCATCCAGCCTGGACATCCAGGGCACCCAGGTCAAGCTGGACGTGGCCGGCCTGCTGCCCGGTCACACGTACAGCCTGGTCATGAGCGCGGATGCGCTGCAGTCGACAGCCCATGCGGCATTCGGCGGCGTACGCTCGACTTCGCAGGTGCCGATCGTCACGCCGGACGCGCCGGACACGCTCGGCCCGCAGTTACTCAAGATCGGCACCGACGGCAGCGTCCTGAATGCGGGAGGCAGCATCGTCGTCACGTTGACGTTCTCCGAAGCCGTCGACGACCTGCCGGCGGATGCGTTGAGCGCGCAGCACGCGGAGATCACCAGCCTGACCAGGAGCGACGGCGGTCTCACGTGGACAGTGCTTCTGACCGCGCCGAAAGACGCCACCACGGCGCTCGGCAACGTCCTGAGCCTGGACATGACCAAGGTGTTCGACGCGGCCGGCAACCACGGCAGCGGCACGAGCAACCTCGCCAGCTACACGGTCGACACGCAGGCCCCCACAGCCACCGTCACGCTGGACAACGCCCTGCTCGGCGGCAGCCACGATGCCGTCGCGACCATCACGTTTTCCGAAGCCGTCACGGGCCTCACGTCCGCCGCGCTGAACGCCGGCCACGCGACCGTCTCGAACCTGCATACGACGGACGGCGGCACGACCTGGACCGCCACGCTGAGCGGCACCGCGGCCACCAGCGCGGGAGGCGACGTCCTCGCCGTCGACCTGGGCCAGGTGAAGGACCTGGCCGGCAACGCGGGCAGCGGCAGCGCGGTGTCGGCGGCCTACACGGTCGATACGCAGGGACCGAACGCCGTCGCCATCGCCCTCGACGGCGCCACGCTCGCTGCCGGCAAGCCCGTCCATGCCACGTTCACATTCGCGGAACGCGTGCAGAACCTGACGCCGGACGCGATCACGGCACCGCATGCGACGGTGTCCAATCTCGCCAGCAGCGACGGCGGCAAGACCTGGACCGCAACGCTTTCCGCGGACGGCACCGGCACCTGGACCGGCAACGCCGTCAGCGTCGACCTGGCCAAGGTGGCCGACCTCGCCGGCAACGCGGGCAGCGGCACGATCGCAAGCAGCGCCTACGCCGTCGACACGCAGGGGCCGACCGCTACCTTGGCACTGGACGGAACGGCCGTGCACACGGGCGGCACCCTGGGCCTGACGCTGCATTTCAGCGAGGCCGTGAAAGACCTGACGGCGGCCGCGCTGCAGGCACCCAATGCGGCGCTCGCCAACCTGCAGCACTCCGGCGACTACCTGACGTGGACGGCCACGCTCACCCCGCAGGGCGGCGTCACCGACGCGACCAATGCCGTCATCCTCGATCTCGCGAAGGTGCACGATGTCGCGGGCAATGCCGGCAGCGGCAGCACGGCCTCCGGCAACTACGCCATCGACACGCACGGCCCCGGCGCCGTCGCCATCGCGCTGGACGGCGCCACGCTCGCCGGCGGCAACAGCATCCACGCCACGTTCACGTTCGACGAAGCCGTGCAGGACCTGCCGCTCGCCGCGATCGGCGCGCCGCACGCGCACGTGACCGGCCTCGCGAAGGCCGACGGCGGCAAGACCTGGACCGCGACCCTGACCGCGGACGGCAGCGGCACCTGGACCGGCAACGCCGTCTCCGTCGACCTGACGCAGGTGAAGGACCTGGCCGGCAACACGGGCAGCGGCACCTTCACCGGCGCGGCCTACGCCGTCGACACGGAAGGCCCGACCGCCACGCTGGCGCTGGACAGCACGACCCTGCACGGCGGGAGCAGCGCCACGCTGACGATCCGGTTCAGCGAAGCGGTGACGGACCTGACCGCGGCCGCGCTGCAGGCCCCGAACGCGACGCTCACGAACCTGCAGCCGTCGGGCGACGGGCTGACGTGGACGGCCACGCTGACGCCGGCGAGCGGCATCGAGAATGCGGTCAATACCGTGACCCTCGACCTCGCGAAGGTGCACGACGCGCTCGGCAACGCGGGCAGCGCCAAGGCGACCTCCGGCAACTACGCCGTCGACACGCAGGGCCCGACCGCTACGCTGGCGCTGGACAGCACCGTGCTGCACAGCGGCGGCGGCGCCACCCTGACGATCCGGTTCAGCGAAGCCGTGACGGACCTGACGGCGGGCGCCCTGCAAACACCCAACGCAACGCTCACGAACCTGAAGCATTCGAGCGACGGATTGACGTGGACGGCCACGCTCACCCCGCAGGGCGGCCTGACCGAGGCGGACAATGCGGTCAAGCTCGACCTCACGAAGGTGCACGATGCGCTCGGCAACGCCGGCCGCGACAGCGCCCTCTCGACCTCCTACAAGGTCGACACGGTGGCGCCGACCATGACCCGCATCGAGCTCGACAACACGAACCTGGACGCCACCCACGGCGCCACGCTGACCATCCGCTTCAGCGAAGCCGTGGCCGACCTGGACACGGACGCCATCAGCGCGCCGCACGCGGCCGTCAGCGGCCTGCACATGGCGGACGGCGGCCTGACGTGGACCGGCACGCTGGCCAGCAACGACCTGGCGCCCAGCAGCGGCAACGTGCTGTCCGTCGACCTGACCAGGGTGCACGACCTGGCAGGCAACGCGGGCAGCGGCAGCGCCCAGTCGGAGGGCTATGCGGTCGCGGGCATCGCCAACACGCTCGCCATCGCCCTCGACGGGACGAGCCTCGACGCGGCCCACACGATCCAGGCCACGTTCACGTTTACGCAGGCCGTGCCGAACCTGTCCCTCGCCGCGATCTCGGCGCCGCATGCGAGCGTCTCGAACCTGGTGGGCAGCGCAGACGGCAAGACCTGGACCGCGACGCTGTCGGCCAACGGCAGCGGCGACTGGACCGGCAACGTCGTCGGCGTGGACATGAGCAAGGTGCTGGACGCGAACGGCCATGCCGGCACCGGCAGCGCGTGGAGCGCCCCATACGCGGTCGACACGATCGGCCCCGCCGGCGCGACGATCCTGCTTGCCGCCGGCATGCTGAACGCGGGCGGCACGATGGACGTGACCTTCGCGTTCGCCGAGAGCGTGGGCACGCTGCCGGCAACCGCGATCAGCGCGCCCGGTGCCATCGTGAGCAACGTGCACACGGCCGACGGCGGCAAGACGTGGATGGCGACGCTGACGGCCCAACCCGGCGTGGAGACGGGCGGCCTGCACGTCGTGCTCGACCTGGCCCAGGTCGTCGACGCCCACGGCAACCACGGCGGCGGCTTCGCGGCCAGCACGGCCGCGTACGCGATCGACAGCAAGCCGCCCGTCGTGGCGGACATCCTGTTCGACGACACGACGATCGGCCCGTCGCACGGCATCGGCTTTTCGGTCACGTTCTCGGAAAGCGTGAGCGGCCTCACGGCCGCCGCGCTGCAGGCCCCGCACGCGACCGTGAGCGGCCTGGCAACGGCGGACGGCGGCAGGACGTGGACCGGCACCCTGAACGCCGAGGCCGGCGCCGGCAGCAGCACGGGCAACCAGCTGCGCGTGGACCTGACCCAGGTGCACGACGCGGCCGGCAACGCGGGCAGCGGCAGCGCGGCGTCGCTGTCGCACTACAGCGTGAACACGGATGCGCTCACCGCCACCGTCGCGCTGGACGGCGGCGCGCTGGTCAGC
>NZ_JBKYMO010000066.1:0-17783 GCF_047302915.1 Massilia sp. CT11-108
TGCGGCTGCCGTAGCTTTGATGGCTTGCCGCGAAAGCGGCCCGCACATGCACGCTGGCCTTGCACACGGCGGGCTGGACGGCACGTCGCCGGGCCTCGTAAAAACCAGAACGGCTCACTCCCAGCACCCGGCAGCACTGGGCAACGCTGAGGGCCTTCTTTTGCAGCTCGTCGATGAGTCGGTAACTCATTTCAGTTCGCGGGCAAAGAAGGCCGATGCCTTCTTTAATATCTCCACGTCCCCCCGCAGCTGACGGTTTTCCTGCTCAAGCTGACGAATGCGCTGCTGCTCTGGCGTGAGCGGCTTGCCGATGCCTGGTTGCCCCGCCTGCTCATCCTCGTATTGCTTTACCCAGCGCCGTACCGCGCTCGGGCCGATGCTCATGCTCTCGCTAACATGCTGGACGCTCAAGCCCTGCTCTTTAATCATACGGACGACTTCCAGCTTCAGACTGGTATCGAATTTTCGGCGCTGCCTTGTCATGTAAAACTCCTCGGATGGTGGATTGTCCACCTATCGAGGTGTCCGGGCAAATTAGACCACTACAGACTTCCTCAACAGTTCCTCGACCACCCTGCCGTAGCTGAGAGCGAACAGGATCCGATAAAGGGTGCGTTTTCCGCGATTGAACCGCTGGTCGAACAATTTGACGACGAGCGAAACCTTGCGCGTTCGGCGTTTAACGTACTCATAAATCGAAGAGCAGAAGAACTCAACGTCAGTCCTGTCTCACTTCGCCGGCTACTTCTTCGTTACTACTATTTCGGCAGAGTCAAGAACGCCCTCCTGCCATTGCGACAGGGGCGTAAAGTCGGTCCCCAGCGTCCTGGGTTAATCGATGAAATGGCGGGCGTTAGTGAGGATGTGCGCCAGCCCAAGCGTCGTGGTCGGCAACCCATCGAATCGAAAATACTAGGGCCAAACACTTTTGTTGTAACCGACGAAGACGTCACGGACATGATTGACTGTATCGAGACACTTGCAAAAAAGGGGCCGACGACCCAAACCGCAGCACATCAGGTATACATCCAAAGTTACTTTTCCGAGCGTCACCCGACCAGATATGCGGACTACCTCGCGAAGAAGTGCCCTCTGCCGGTCACGCTGCGGCAGTTCCGTGCAATCACTAATAGCAACATAGCCCTGTCCCGCGACGCCAGGAAGAACGTTGCTGGGCAGGGCCGAAAGGCGGCGAAAGGAGCCTTGCTGGCCACCGGGCCAGGCGAGGTATATGAAATTGACGCGACTGGCGGCCGAATCTTCCTTGTCGACAGTAAGAATCCCGGTGAAGTACTTCGTACTCCAATCATCTATTTGGTGATCGATCGGTGGAGTCGATTTATCGTCAGCGCATATGTCACGCTGGGACCAGCGTCTTGGGAAGAAATCCGCTTCGCTTTGCTGATTGCGTTTACCTCGCGAAAGCGCCGCTTTACAAACCTTGGAGTGAACATCGACGAAAACCGTTGGCCGCGAGGTAAAGTCTGCGCGCGCTTGGTAGTAGATCGTGGTTCCGAAATGATCTCTCATGCAATGCTTGATGCGGCAGTCGGTGGTCTACACATCGAAACAGAGACCTTGCCGCCTTTCTGTCCGGATGGGAAAGGAATCATTGAGCGCGTAAATCGTGAGTTAAAGCGCAAGATGGCACAGCGAGGAATTAAGGGCGTTTTCGCTGAGCGCCCTGGGGATCCAAAGACTAAGCGCGCGTTCAAGGCAGCAAAGGCAGCCGCCGTCCATACGCTACGCGAGGTGTATTGGGTCCTGATCGACATCATCGACTCTCACAACAACAGCCCTCACAGCAATCTTGAAAAGCGCACGATCCTTCGACGCGCGCAGGTAAGACCAACGCCTCGTGATGCATACCTCTGGGGACTGGAAAATATCACCGGTATCGAGAGTCCCCCGTTGGAAGATGCAGACTATCAACGGCTTCTCCTAGGCACTGACAAGGCCACCCTCGCAAATGGCGCAATGATCTGTCGGGGTCGAAAATACCTGCCCATGAATGCCGCAGCCGAACGCCAGGCTCGCCTATCCTCGTCCAGGCGACGGCAAGTGGCTGTAAAAATTGATCGTTCAGATCCTGTCGAACTCTATGCCCCAAATGGCGACGACGAATGGCCGCTGTGGGAAGTGAATGCTGCTGGGTTGCAGGAGCTACAGGAGATTACCTTGGAAGAGGAAGACTATCTGGCGGAAGACCACCAGCTTCTTTTGGCAACGACACGAAATGATGCGTTCATCGAGAACCAGAGGAGGTCAGGAAACCCAACTCGCAGATCTCCCAAGCAAAACGTTACCACTATCCACTCTAGTAGTGCGGATATCGCATCAAGGCGCACGGCCGAGACAGCGAAAATCAAGCGCGCTCTTACCGGGAAGCCCATCACTGAGTCAGTGCCTCTTGGCACAAAATCAAAAGAACCGGCTGCAGTGCCGGCCCAGTTAACCTGGGATGAGCTCGAAAAGCGAGAACGCATTGCGATTATTGAACGCCAGAGAAAGGTACGAAAATGATCACGTACACCTGCATCCCTGCAGATTACAAGCCTACTGGCGTCCGTCGTTTCGACGGCAACCCCTTTATAGAGGCGCTGCCGAGCTTGGAGAAGTCCAAGGACCGAATTCTCGACAGGCTTAAGAATTACCCGCAAAAGCCAACTAAGAGGGACCGCCAGAAGAGCGAACTAGTTCGAACTGCGGAAGTGGGATGTATCAATGAGATCGTCTATCCATTTGCCGAGTACAAACGTGCTGGCACCAATCTTACAATGAATATCCGGGAGTCGTACGTCGCGCGGCATCCATTATCAGTTCACGACATCCAGCGGAGGCACGCAATCGCGCTTAATGAATCGAGCGCCGTTCCTTTCCCCAACAACTGGACCTCGACTGCCAGAGGGCAGTCGTTACTTGGAATTAGCGGAAGCGGAAAGACAACTTTCGCTACTGCGTTTTCACTGCCGTACCAAGTCGTCATTGAGCACAAGGAATATCAAGGTAAACCTTTGGTCTGCCGTCAAATTCCGTGGGTCGGAATTCGGATGTCGCACGACGCTACACTGAAAAGCCTGTGCTTGCAATTTTTCGAGGTGGTGGATCACATCCTAGGAAACACGGATTACCGTCGGCAAGCTGTGGCCGTAAGAAATGTTGCACGTATGGTGATGCTGATCGCTCAAGTAGCGACAGCAGCCTCAGTCGGGGTTATCTTTGTCGACGAGGTCCAAAACCTGAAGGCGGCGATGGGCAAGAACGCCGTGTTTGTTCTCAATCTTTTCAGCGAAATTATTGAAAGAGCAGGTGTCACGTTAGTTGTCGCAGGCACGCCAGCGCTAGCATCGGTCATCGACGAGAACGTTCGCAACCTGCGTAAGCTCAATTCCGGCGGCGAATCTAATTTCGTTCAGATGAAATATGGCGACCCAGAATTTGATGCCTTTTGTGACATCTACTGGGACTATCAATTCGTCAAGAATCCGGTGAGTCTCGGCAAGGAGATACGCAAGGCTTGGCACAAAGCAGGTGCCGGCAACCCGGCCTTTACTGCCCTCGCGTTCATGCTAGCGCAACGTAACGAAATTGGTGGACGCGAGGTTATCGACGCCGTCGCGTTTGACCGTGTGTCGAAGATTGATATGGCAATTCTTGAACCGGCAATTAGCGCATTGCTCAGCGGCCAAGCTCACCTCCTCAAGAGCTTCGATGACCTCTTGTTCAAGGAGGGATGCCGTTCGCTTCGTAAGCTAATAGCTTGGTCGGATGGTAGCGACACGCCGAATCCGACGGATGACGAGTTCAGTGAGCTACAAGAGGTACCGGCGGAGGGTGCATCACATGCTCCTGAAAAATTAAATAGAGGAAGAAAGCGATCTACTAAAAGCACAAGCTATATAAGTTTACCAACAGAGAACCCGCTGATTCGATAAAGTTTCCGATCGTTTGGAGCAACCATGAAACCGTGTTCCTTCCCATACGTGCCTAAATACATCGAGGGAGAACTGCTGTTTTCATGGGTATCGCGGCTTCACTTCCTTAACGCGCGGAACAATCCTCGCCGAACGCTCTCCGAGCTCTTCGGCTCTAGCACCGGTATCCCCAGCGCTGATATACCTTGCAGACTCAACACTTTCATTGATTACACCGCAGCATGGGGGCCATTCGTCTCCCCAGAAGCTATTGCCACCGCAGCCACTCTATTTCCTTATTATGGTCTGTTCTTACCGCCTGAGCGTTATCAAAGAGCGCTTGACGCGTTGAAGGAAGATCGCGCGGATGGGTTAAAGCTTGCGATGGGAATGGTGGCTAATGGCTTCGGAGCATCAACCATGCTACGTAGTTGCTTGACATGCGACCAAAACTGTATGGATCAGAATGGTTGTGTTGTGTTGTACCGTATGCACCAACTTCCAGGGGTGCTTATGTGTCCCGTTCATGGTGAACCCTTATGTCAGCACTTACTGCAGAGTCGTCAATCTCACCGACAGCAACTCGTCGTGCCGGCGAGGGTAGAACCATTCGGTCACACAATTCGTATTGAGAATCCTCACCTGCATAGAATTGCGGTGTTGTCGAGCGAAGCACTAGTTACTGCCCCCATGAGACTTAGTGCTTCAACTAGGACTCAGACCTACTTACAAGGTCTCGCAAAGCATGGTTTTTTACTTAAAGGACGGGTCGATTGGGTTACTCTCGCTAACGCCATTCGATATGAGTACGGCGACTTTGTTGGGTTGCCGTTCAGGAACCGCCTACTGTCCTCCGAACGGTTCCCAATGAGGTGGCTATACGATCTGTGTCGACGACCTAGCCGTTCTCTGCATCCCCTCTGCCATTTGCTTCTCATCGGTCTGCTCTTTAGTAGTGTCCGCAATTTTGTTTCGATCGCGGTACGGCCTGCGGTGGTAGAACCGACCAGTTGTTACCCTGGTCGGGGAGACTACAAGGAGAGCAGACAAAACAATAATGCAATTCATGACATGCTTATCAACCATGCTTTAACTTGCCGAAAAGTTGCACTAGAACTGGGCGTATCCACGACTACGGTCGTGCTATGGAGGCGAGCGCTAGGCATACCTGTTACCGAGCGGCGCAAGTCGATCACAAACTTAAAATTGGACGAAGTGAAGCAACTGCTGGAAGATGGAAGTACCCTTGCTAGCGTAGCTGCCGTTACGGGCCTCTCCTTATCGTCGGTGAATAGAATTCTGCGAACATTTCCTGCTTTACGCGAGGCGCGTAAGATGCAGCAACGCACTGCGGATTTCCTGCGCTACCGTACACAGTGGCTGAACGCACAAGCTTCAGATCCAATAGCAGGGATAAAAAAGCTTCGAGTTATCGCAGGCGCTGCCTATGCATGGCTGTACCGACACGACCGAGGTTGGCTCATCGCTCATATTGCAGCGCAGCCGCGAAACGTTGAGCGACGTAGTGGTTCAAGAGTGGATTGGCCACAGCGAGACCGAGCACTCGCAGAGGCTGTTACTACTGAGGCGGCGCGGACACATTCGTCGCATATCAAGGGGCGAATCTCAGCTACCTCACTGTTGCGTGCCACTGGTTTGGAGGCAAGCTCACGCCGAAACATTGAGAAACTTCCAATCCTTAAGCAAGCCATTGCTGAACATGCCGAGGATGATGAGGCATTCTGCAAGCGCAGACGCGCGCTCGCAGAGGTCGACCTTGCCAGCAGAGGCTACAAAACGCCTGCAGAATGGCGAATTCAGCGAGCCTCTGGAATTCGAAAGCGAACGGGAAACACCAAGAAATAGTTACCTTAATAGCTCGCGCCAAGATTGCGATTGAAACCGCGAATAAAATATTAGCAATCCTGTCCGCAAGAGCAATCAATTGGCTTTTCTACCACCTATCGCTTTGAAAAACCGTCAGCCCCTAGCACAGGTAAGATTTATCCTCAACCGAACATCGTGGGTACGAATTTAGATGGGTAAATTTGTTCGCCAACCTTATTCAAAGGTCCGCTTTTCAATTACGGATGCAATGAAATTTACCGATGTCTTCCCGGATAACAGTGCAGCTCTTTGCACCTTTGAAGGCGTCAAATTACCACCTTGTTGAACGCAGGTTTTTATTCCCCATTCAATTAATCTCAAACAGAAAGCATGAGATGACTCAGGCACAAGCGCTGCAATGGAGCCGTTGCGACGAGCTAGTCCCCGCAGGGTTCCAATTGGAATGCGAAGGCGTTTCGCCGCTAAGGTTAGAGTCCACTTAGTAGGCCGCCCGATATCCGCAAAATGCTGCGTTCTCGCTGTGGAGAGCGCTGGCAAAATTTTTCTTATTCGATCAATTTTTGGACGACGAGTTTCCTTATGAAGCTCAAGCCAACTCCGGTCGCGTGCATAGGCGCGCGCTCGTGCCATATTCAGCTTCGTTGCTGGCGAACCACCACAAATCGTTATTCTATCTTCCTCGATACTAGGGGGTTCTTTCCATTTCCGCAGCGATTTCATCTCTCTATCATGTGCCCAGTTCCAGAGCCAAGTCCAGTCTTGGAAGTAGAGCATCCAATAGGTGTAAGGTTTGAATGTACGTAAACCGCTGCGCTGCTTTCGATGGCGACCAAATTCTTGGGCAATTTTCTTCGCCTCACTGAGACTCGTTGGACGGGGTTCGTTATCTGACGCCCGACTCATTTTAGGAACAGGTCTTTCTGACAATGGCACAGATTTTCGATAGGCTACCTCATGCTTTGCTTCATCGAAAGAGATTCCACACGCAACAAGCACCGCGACAGCTAAATGCGGCTCGAAATTTCTAGTCCACTGCTTATTTTTTATCGGTGCATTCGTGATAGCTTGAGTACTCTGCCGTCGCCGACACAACCATTCAACGCCGTCAATACCATAGTAACCTGTAAGAACGCGCTTAAGACTAACTGGCACGGACAAGTCCGTTCCATTCGTCACGCAACTAAGCACGTAAGGTACAAGATGAAGAATATCAAGATCTGCTGGTGAAGCAGCTAATGTCTGGTCGGAAAACTTGGCCAGGGCAATCCAGGCTTTGTTTGCTACTTCTCGTTTCAGATTCAGAATCACGTCGGCGCCGCATTCGCATCTTGCCGGGATAAGCGTTACCTCGTTAGATGAGCGTAGAGGCATTCCACACCTTCCGCAGCTTTCTTGCAGCATTAATCCGTGAGCTGGGCAGGCTTTGCTGTGAAGTTGGTGGGTACGATGAAAGTAAGGACACCCCTGACTCAGTAGGTCATTATCTATGCACGCTGGACATACGCGTAAAATTTTTGTTGAATAACGAACCCGGCCATGCCACGCTGAAATATGCGACAAGGATTCTAATGTTAGTGGTTGAAATACATCCCAGTACGCTTTTGTTGTAAACGTCCTTACAAAATCGTCATACTCAAATCCTAAAAGATTCGATAGGGCGTGAACATAGCTGCCACCGTTCACCGGATCGGCAAGTGGGGATTTGACGGTGGCGTCTAGGCTGTATGTCCGAGCAAACTTACTCAACGACGATTCGGCGTTGAGGTAAACCAGCCGTGAGAGCCAGCTTCCCAAAAGTTCGTCGGGGAATGCGGAAGGCAGATACGGTAGCGTAATCTTTCCGATGTCCCCGGGCATACCTGATAGCATACGGGTTAATTCACGTAGCGGTAACGAGACAACATTACTCGCTGGTATAACTGCGTTCTTGCATGAATGCGGTTATCATAACCAAATTAAATTATACGTATACAGGTGGTGTTTGCTGTATTTTAGTCTCTCGTGATTAGATCGTTGTCCCTCTGCATCTTGCTGCCATCGGTGAGCTGACGCCGCGGCTGCTCTTCACACAAACGCTGTGGCCAAGCTAGACCTTCCAACGAGCGCCATAAGCTACGCTCGAGCTAAACTGAGCGTGTTTTCATTTCCCGTGGTCATCGATAGCAGAAGCAGGAGCATAGGAAGAATTATCCAAATTCGAAATTAATAGGATTCTTCTTCCTTTGTAAGCGCCAAGTTATCCACTTTGATAGTCACTTCACGCTTTTCTATCTACAGCCGTACACCTTACTCGACCGTCACCGACTTCGCCAGATTCCGCGGCTTATCCACATCGGTACCACGCGCCAGCGCCGTGTGATACGCCAGCAGCTGCAGTGCCGCCACGTGCAGGATCGGCGACAGCAGGCCGTAGTGCTCCGGCAGGCGGATCACGTGCACGCCTTCACCCGACGTGATCTGGGTGTCGACGTCGGCGAACACGTACAGCTGGCCGCCGCGGGCGCGCACTTCCTGCATGTTCGACTTCAGCTTTTCCAGCAGCGCGTCGTTCGGGGCGATCGTCACCACCGGCATCTCTTCCGTCACCAGCGCCAGCGGGCCGTGCTTCAGTTCGCCGGCCGGGTAGGCTTCGGCGTGGATGTATGAAATTTCCTTCAGCTTCAGCGCGCCTTCCAGGGCGATCGGGTAGTGGATGCCGCGGCCCAGGAACAGGGCGTTTTCCTTGCGGGCGAATTCCTCGGCCCACGCGATCACCTGCGGCTCCAGCGCCAGCACGGACGACAGCGCGACCGGCAGGTGGCGCATCTGCTTCAGGTAGTTCGCTTCCTGCTCGTCGGTCAGACGGCCATTCACCTGGGCCAGGGTCAGGGTCAGCAGGAACAGTGCGGCCAGCTGGGTCGTGAAGGCCTTCGTCGACGCGACGCCCACTTCGACGCCGGCGCGGGTGATGTACGCCAGCTTGCACTCGCGCACCATTGCGCTCGTGGAGACGTTGCAGATCGTCAGCGTGTTCGTCATGCCGAGGCTGCGCGCATGCTTCAGCGCGGCCAGCGTGTCGGCCGTTTCGCCGGACTGCGAGATCGTCACGACGAGGGTGTTCGGGTGCGGGACGCTGTCGCGGTAGCGGTATTCGCTGGCGATCTCGACGTTCACTGGCAGCTTGGCCACCGACTCGATCCAGTACTTGGCCGTCAGGCCCGCGTAGTAGCTGGTGCCGCAGGCCAGGATCAGCACGCGGTCGATTTCCTTGAACACGCGGAAAGCCTGGTCGCCGAACAGTTCCGGCATGATGCCCGTCACGCCTTCCAGCGTGTCGCCGACGACGCGCGGCTGTTCGAAGATTTCCTTCTGCATGTAGTGGCGGTACGGGCCCAGCTCGGCGGCGCCGGTGTGGGCGTGCACGGTCTTGACTTCGCGCTCGGCCGGACGGCCTTCGGCATCGACGATCCAGTAGCGGGCCAGTTGCAGGTCGACGACGTCGCCTTCTTCCAGGTAGATGATCTGGTCGGTGGTGCCGGCCAGCGCCATCGCGTCGGAGGCGACGAAGTTTTCGCCTTTGCCCAGGCCGACGATCAGCGGCGAGCCCTGGCGGGCGGCCACGACGCGGTGCGGCTCTTCGCGGCAGAACACGGCGATCGCGTAGGCGCCGTGCAGGCGCTTGACGGCTTGCTGCACGGTGTCGAACAGGTCGCCGTTGTACATGTGGTCGACCAGGTGGGCGATGACCTCGGTGTCGGTCTGGCTCTGGAACACGTAGCCCAGGCCGGTCAGCTCGGCGCGCAGTTCGTCGTGGTTCTCGATGATGCCGTTGTGGACGAGGGCGATGCGCGCGTCGTCGCTGTTCGGCGAGAAGTGCGGGTGCGCGTTCTTGGTGGCCGGCGCGCCGTGCGTCGCCCAGCGGGTGTGGGCGATGCCCGTGAAGCCTTGCAGGTGGGTTTCCTGGATTTGCGCTTCCAGATCGGCCACGCGCGACGTGCTGCGCGAACGCGCCAGGCGGCCGTCCACGTGCAGCGCCACGCCGCAGGAATCATAGCCGCGGTATTCGAGACGCTTCAGACCTTCGATGAGCACTGGGGTGATGTTGCGTTGGGCGACTGCGCCGACGATGCCACACATGGGAAACCTCCGAAATCGATGAATGCATGCACTGTAGAGTAGAGGAAACGAAATATGCTTTCTAAGTGCACCTCATTTTGATAGATAATTTCACGACACATTCGACATGAAATATCCTTTCATTTTTCTCGAAAGATTTTACTTATATGGCGCAAGAGGACCCAAACCTGGACGATCTGGATCGTCGCATCCTGAACATCCTGCAGGTTGATGCTTCGCAGACCAATGCGGAATTGGCGGAATTGGTACACATCTCGCCGCCGACTTGCCTGCGCCGTGTCAAACAGCTCAGGGAGAACGGTGTTATCGAGCGGCAAGTTGCGATCGTCGCGCCGGACAAGGTCGGCGCGCGTCTCTCCGCCATCGTCGAGATCACGCTGGACGTGCAGGCCGCCGACCGCATGGCGGAGTTCGAGCAAGTGGTGGCGGACGAGGCTGCCGTGCTGCAGTGCTACCGTGTGTCACCCGGGCCGGATTTCGTGCTCGTCGTGCAGGTGGCCGACATGCCGGCGTATCACGCCCTGGCGCACCGCCTGTTCACCACGCACAGCAATGTGCGCAACGTCAAAGCCTACTTCTCCACATTCCGAAGCAAGTTCGAAACGCGTATCGGCGTCTGACGACCTGTGGATAACTCTGTGCGCTTATTCCTGGCGCATCGGCAAGCCAGTGGCGCCATCTCCCGCCACTTGCGCATTTCACTGGGTTTCTGAAACGATCAGGCCCGCCGGGACAACGCGGCGGCCTGTGGATGACTTTGTGGATGATGTTGTGGACGGGCAGTTGACATCCCTGTGCACAGGCAGTGGACCAGGCTGTGATTACCCTGTGTTTATGCCGTGGATTGCCTGTGCGTATGCGGTGGACAAGCTTATTTCTTGACCTTGACCGGACGCGTCCAGTTCTCGATCGTCAACTGCTTCGGACGCGAGATCGTCAGCTTGCCGGCCGGCGCATTCTTGGTCAGCGTGGTGCCGGCGCCGATCGTCGCGCCCTTGCCGACCGTGACCGGGGCCACCAGCTGGCTGTCGCTGCCGATGAACGCTTCGTCTTCGATGATCGTGCGGAATTTATTGGCACCATCGTAATTGCACGTGATCGCGCCCGCGCCGATGTTCACGCGCGAACCGACGTCGGCATCGCCCACATAAGCAAGGTGGTTCGCCTTGCTGTGCGCGGCCACCTTGCTGTTCTTGATCTCCACGAAATTGCCCACGTGGACGTCCTCGCCCAGCTCGGTGCCCGGGCGCAGGCGCGCATACGGACCGATGACCGATTTTTCGCCCACGACGGCGTCTTCCAGGTGGCAGAACGGCTTGATCTGGGCGCCCGCGGCGACGGTCGCGTTCACGAACACGCTGTGGGCGCCGATCGTCACACCGTCGCCGATGACCACGCGGCCCTCGAACACGCAGCCGACGTCGATGGTGACGTCGCGTCCGCAGACGAGTTCGCCGCGCACGTCGATACGCGCCGGATCCATCAGGGTCACGCCCTGTTCGAGGAGGGCGATGGCGATGTTCAGCTGGTGACGGCGCTCGAGCTCGGCCAGTTGCACCTTGCTGTTCACGCCAGCCACTTCCCATTCGGCGGACGGCTGGGCCGACACGACGGGTACGCCGGCCGCGACAGCCTGGGCGACGATGTCGGTAAGGTAATATTCGCCCTGGGCGTTGTTGTTCTTCAGCGAGCCGAGCCAGGACGTCAGGTGGCGGGTGGGGATGACCATGATGCCGCTGTTGATTTCCTTGATGGCACGCTCGGCTTCGTTCGCATCCTTCTCTTCGACGATGCGCACGATGTTGCCGTTCTCACGGACGATACGGCCGAGGCCGAACGGGTTCGCCTGTTCGACCGTGAGGATCGCCAGCTTGTCGTCGCCGGCGGCTTCGACCAGGCGGCGCAGCGAGGCGGCCGTCGTCAGCGGCACGTCGCCGTACAGGACGAGCGTCGGTGCGTTCTCGTCAATCTGCGGCAGGGCCTGCATCACGGCGTGGCCGGTGCCCAGTTGCGGTTCCTGCAGGGCCGTGTCGATCGCGACGCCGCCCTGGCCCGACCAGGCTTGAACCGCACTCGGCACCGCTGCGCCGCCGTGCCCGTAAATCACGCATAATTTACTCGGGTCCAGGCTGCGCGCCGTATCGATAACATGCTGCAACAGCGGCTTGCCGGCCAGTGGATGCAAGACTTTCGGCAGTGCGGATTGCATGCGCTTTCCCATGCCGGCGGCGAGGATGACTACGTTCATAGGCCGTTCTCAAAACGAGTTAAAAAAGATGAAAAAGTTTAACACGCCCCCTACCGTGTTCCTGCGGGTACGCATGCTGTTCCTGATCGCCTTCGTGGCGCTGCTGAGTGCGTGCAGCGCGATCCGGTTCACCTATAACCACGGTGACACGCTGCTGTACTGGTGGTTGAACGCCTATCTCGATCTCGACAGCGACCAGTCCGACTGGGTCAAGAAAGATATCGACAAGCTGTTCCAGTGGCACCGCACGACGCAGCTGCGCGATTACGCCGGCCTGCTGACCAAGATGCAGCGCCAGCTCGGCGACGGCAATGTCACGCAGGACGAATTGCTGTCCGACTACCGCGACGTCAAGGCGAGAACGGAATTGCTGGCCTTTAAAGCGCTGCCGGATCTGGCCGACCTGGCGATGTCGATCAAGCCTGACCAGATCGCGCAGATGGAAAAGAAGTTCGCGAAAAATAACGAAGACTTCCGCAGGAAATTCATGAGCGGCAGCGTCGAGGACCAGCATAAAGCCCGCTATAAAAAGGCGCTGGAACAGCTTGAATTATGGTTCGGCAGTTTCAGCCGCGACCAGGAAACGGCACTCCGCAAGGCGTCCGATGCACGCCCACTCGACAACGAGGTCTGGCTGCAGGAACGCGTATTACGCCAGAAAAAAATCATCGCGCTGCTGCAGCGTATTCAGCGCGACAAGCTGAACAAGGAACAGACGATGGCGGCGATCCACGACCTGCTGCGCGACTTGTTCGACCGCATGGATGCGCCGGAGCGCAAGGCATTCTTCGACGCCTATGTCGACAACACGTCGAAATTCATCCTGACGGCGATCCGCCTGACGACGCCTGACCAGAAAGCCCATGCGCAGAAACGCATGCAGGGCTGGATCAACGACTTTAATGCCCTGGCTAGCGGGAAATAAGATGCTATATTCCGCCCCATGCAAAAAAAGAAGTCCGCCCCTACCTACGCCCGCCGCCCGGGCCCGCCGCAGCAGGTCCGCATCATCGGCGGCGCCTGGAAGCGCACCCCGCTTCCCGTTCTCGACGCATTTGGCTTGCGTCCCACGCCCGACCGCGTCCGCGAAACCGTCTTCAACTGGATCAATCACCAGATGACGGGCGACTGGGACCGCGCCGACTGCCTCGACCTGTTCGCCGGCAGCGGCGCCCTCGGTTTCGAGGCGGCCAGCCGCGGCGCGCGGTCCGTCACGATGATCGACACCGTCGGCCCCGTCGTGCGCCAGCTCGAACTGGTCAAGGACAAGCTCAAGGCGGACAACGTGCGCGTCCTGCGCGCCGATGCCCTGGCCGTGGCGCGCGACTTCACCCAGCGCGGCCAACGCTTCGACGTGATCTTCCTCGACCCGCCCTACCAGCAGGATTTCCTGGTCCAGGCCTTGCCGCTCTGCGCGCAACTGCTGAACGAAGGCGGTCTCGCGTATGCCGAATCGGGCGAGCGCCTGCCGTTCCCGGAGACGGATGAGGCGGCCGAGGACGTCCCCGAATGGTTGCAGCCCTGGCAGCTGGTCCGCGCCGACAAGGCCGGGATGGTGCACTACCATTTGTTAAAGTTGCGTTAAAACACCGCTTTTCTGGGCAAAACTGCTTAAACAATAAGCAAAATGGGCCCCCTCCCCGGGCGGTTGCCGAAATTTCAGGCATAATGCGCGTCTATTCAGGTGCATTCTCCAGGGAGCCGCAATGGTTGTAGCCGTTTATCCAGGAACTTTCGATCCGCTCACGCGCGGCCACGAGGATTTGGTGCGTCGCGCATCGGGTCTGTTCGACACCCTGGTGGTCGGGGTCGCCGACAGCAAGAACAAGCGCCCCTTCTTCTCGCTCGCCGAGCGCCTGGAAATCGCCAACGAAGTGCTGGGCCATTATCCGAACGTGAAGGTCGAAAGTTTTTCCGGCCTGCTCAAGGATTTCGTTCGCCAGCACGATGCACGGGTGATCGTGCGCGGCCTGCGCGCCGTGTCCGACTTCGAATACGAGTTCCAGATGGCGGGCATGAACCGCTATCTGCTGCCCGACGTCGAAACCCTGTTCCTGACGCCGTCCGACCAGTACCAGTTCATCTCCGGCACCATCGTGCGCGAGATCGCGATGCTGGGCGGCGACGTATCCAAATTCGTGTTCCCCTCGGTCGACCGCTGGCTGCAAAAGAAAATCGCCGACATGGCGGCCGCACCGAAAGCCTGAGGTCTTATTAGTCATGGCATTATTGATTACCGACGACTGCATCAATTGCGACGTGTGCGAGCCCGAGTGCCCGAATGACGCGATCTCGATGGGCGCGGAGTTTTACCAGATCGATCCGCATAAATGCACGGAATGCGTCGGCCATTTCGATGAGCCGCAATGCCAGCAGGTGTGCCCGGTCGCCTGCATTCCGTTCAATCCCGAATGGCGCGAAACGCGCGAACAGCTCCAGGCGAAATACGAACGCCTGACCGCAGACAAGGCCAAAGCGGCCTGATCGCACAAGCCGGCCTGCGCCGGCTTTTCTTTTGGTGCTCCGCCATCCGCTACGCCTCACCCAATGATTGCGTGCGCAATAAATTCATTCATTACGCATACAATCATTATTCGCGTTCCAAAACACAACACTTTCCGCGCACTGCATTGGTGCGCAACAAAGCCGCGCCTTCGTTCGCGGGCATGTCTCCCGAGGCCGGGATTGTGCTCTTGCAACATTGAAATAGTTTTGAGTCTCTAATTTCGCCAAACACATCGGTGCTATATTTATCTTGCAAAATTAGCACGCCCATTCTTTTTTTTTGGACGGAGAGACTCACAATAATGATTAGAAATATGAGTATCGGCCAGCGTCTGGCCATCGGGTTCGGGGTCGTGATTGCCTTGCTGGTGCTGCTGGCGGGGCTGTCGTATGTCAGGATTGCCAGCCTGAACAAGGAAATGGAGACCCTGGTCAACGTGCGTTACGCGAATACCGTCGCGGCCAACCACATCAAGGAAGACGTGAGCGAAGCGACACGCAGCATGCTCAACGTCCTCATCATGACCGATCCGGACCAGATCAAGAAAGAGCTGGCGAACACGGAAGCGAGAAGCGCCAGCGCCACGGCCCAGGTCGCCGAGCTGGCCAGGAGCACGGGCGATGCCGAGGCCGCCGACATCCTGAAAGCGCTGGCCACCATCCAGAACAAATTCCTGCCGGCGCAAACGGTATTCATCAAGCTCGTCAACGAAGACCGCAAGGACGAGGCGATGATGAAATTCATGTTCTCGCTGCGCCCCCAGCAAACCCGCTATTTCGAACAACTCGACAAATTCGTCGCCTGGCAAAACGCCGCGATGCACCAGGCCGGCGCCGACACGGCCGCCGTCACGCAGCGCACGCAGATGCTCATTCTGGCGCTGACGACGGTCGCGGCCGGGCTGTCGCTGGGCGTCGCGTGGCTGGCCACGCGCAGCATCACGCGGCCGCTGGGCCAGGTGGTGGAGATCGCCCGCCGCGTCGCCGACGGTGATCTCACGAGCGACATCGCCGTCGACAGCCGCGACGAGGCAGGCCAGATGATGGAAGCGCTGCGCCACATGAACGCCAGCCTGATCCGCATCGTCGGCGAGGTGCGCACGAGCACGGAATCGATGTCCTGCGCGTCCGGTGAAATTGCCACCGGCAACCAGGATCTGTCGACGCGCACGGAATCCCAAGCTATGTCCCTGGCGCAAACGTCGAGCTCGATGTGGGCGCTGACCGGTACCGTGCAACAGAACGCGGACAATGCGCGCCAGGCGAATCAACTGGCGGCCCAGGCGTCGGAAGTGGCGGCGCGCGGCGGTTCCGTCGTCGCGCACGTTATCGAGACGATGGGCTCGATCACGGCGTCGTCGAAAAAGATCGTCGACATCATCGGCGTGATCGACGGTATCGCGTTCCAGACGAATATCCTCGCCCTGAATGCGGCGGTCGAGGCCGCGCGCGCGGGCGAGCAGGGACGCGGCTTTGCCGTCGTGGCCTCCGAAGTGCGCAGCCTGGCGCAGCGCTCCGCCGCAGCCGCCAAGGAAATCAAGCTGCTGATCGGCGATTCCGTGGACAAGGTGCAGGAAGGCAGCACGCTCGTCGAGCAGGCCGGCGTGACGATGGCAGAGGTCGTCGAAAGCGTGCGCCGCGTCACCGACATCATGGGTGAAATCAGCGCTGCCAGCCTCGAGCAGAGCGCCGGGATCGCCCAGGTCAGCCAGACGATCGTCGCGATGGACGAGACGACCCGGCAGAACGCCGCCCTCGTCGAGCAGGCCGCAGCCGCAGCCGCATCGATGCAGGAACAGGCGCAACGCCTGGCGCGCGCCGTCAGCGTGTTCAAGCTGCAGAATGTCCAACCTACCCTGGCGCTGGCCGCGGCCTGAACGGCGGCCACGATGTTTACAACGATAGCTTTCCCACCAAGGAGACAACCATGACTACCCGTAAATTTGCCATCAAGGGCTTGCTCGCAGGCGCCATTCTGACCCTGGCCGCCAGCCTGCCGGCCATCGCCGCCGTCGTCGACGTGAACGGCTACAAGTTCGACGACATGACGAAGGTCGCCGGCAAGGACCTGAAACTGAACGGCGCCGGCATGCGCACCAAATTCATCGTCAAGGTGTACGCGGCGGGCCTGTACCTGCCGGAGAAGAAGAACAACACGGCCGAGATCCTGAAGGAAGAGGGCCCGCGCCGCGTGACCCTGCAGATGGCGCGCGACATCTCGTCCGAGGATTTCGGCAAGGCCTTCATGGATGGCCTGAACGAGAACATCGACAAGGCGGAAAAACAGCGCATCGTGGCCCAGATCAGCAAGATGGGCGAGCTGTTCGCGTCCGTCGACGGCCTCAAGAAGGGCGACGTGCTGCACCTGGACTGGATCCCGGGCACCGGCACCCAGGCCGAGCTGAACGGCAAAAAGCTGGGCGGCCCGATCCCTGACGTCAACTTCTACAACGCGATCCTGCGCATCTGGCTGGGCGACAAGCCCGTCGACCGCTCGCTCAAGCCGGCGCTGCTGGGCGACGCCAAGTAATCCGCTCGTTATTCTTCGAAACGCGGCCCCGGGCAACCGGCGGCCGCGTTTTTTTTCGTCCCTCGTTTTTTGACTGCGCACGACCCGGATTTCTGGATGAGGTGGGGTGCCAGCCGGCGCGTCGACGCCTCTGGCGGCGCATCCATTCGACAGGATCGAAGTTACCTCAACTCATCCATACAAAATGACCAATCATGAACTTCTCTTATTTTGCAAGTATGACTCAGCAACTACATTGAATTCATCTCTATCTCATCCTTATGATGCGGCATGCGACTGCTACACGACCAATTCAGCGAAATTCTTCATATCTCATCAATATGATGCTATCTTCTTCCAACTAATCGCCAACTCATCAATCCATGAATCATCGATTTTTTGATACACCATCCATTCGACGACTAATTGTTAAATTGAATCACCAAAAAAACGCCTGACAACTCGAGCGACCACGAGTTACCGGCGACGGGTAAGAGTAGGGGCGAAAAAAAAGCGGGGGCCCGGGTTTGGGGGGGCCGGGTGGGGGGTTTAGGGGGGTTTTGGAGACGGGTATGGTGAGTTGGGGGCCCCCCCGGGGGGCGGCGCCCCCGGGCGGGGGGGCCCCCCCCCCCCCCGGGGGGGG
>NZ_JBKYMO010000067.1:0-17768 GCF_047302915.1 Massilia sp. CT11-108
GCTGCCGGCGCGGATCAGCGGCGGCGGAAACGGTCGTCGTACAGCGGGTCGGGCCCGTTGAGCATCTGGCGCACGACGCCCTGCGCATCGAAGTGCACGTTCATCATCGAGTTCCACACTCCCGCTTCCTTGTAGCGGTACGACCAGACTTCGTAGTCGTGCGCGTACACCCGCGACACCTCGGCGGGACGGCCGAAATTGCGCAGGATGTCGTCCTTGGTCCACCGGTCGACTTTGACCTTGCCGAAGTTCTCGCTCGTGAGGACCTGGTCGTACGAGACGAGGCGGCCGTCCGGGCCGATGCGCGCCATGTACTGGAACTGGCCCATCGGCTGGCCACGGTATTCGAGTACCTGGCCGCCGGCGGGATCCGGATAGACGGCGTTCGGCTGCCCGAGCTGCGCGGTGACGGCGGTCAGCGGCGCCCCGATCGGCGGCGGCTGGCGCAATATCGTCGTGCAGCCTGACAGGACCAGCGCCAGGGCGGTCGCGCACAGGGTCGAACGGAGCGGGGTCATCATCGCGATCTCCTGGGTTACAGGCCCTTCGAACGGTCGTCGAGCAGCGGATCCGGTGTGTCGTCCGTGCGCCGTACTTCGCCGCGGACGTTGAAATAGATGTTCCTGTACGAGTTCCAGATGCCGTCCTGCTTGTAGCGGTACGACCAGACTTCGTCACCCGTCGCGCGGTCGCGCGAGACTTCGGCGGGGCGGCCGAAGGTGCGCAGGACGTCGTCCTTCGTCCAGCGCGCCGGCTGCACCTTGGCGAAGTTCTCGCTGGTGAGCGCCTGCTCGTACGCCACGAGGCGGCCGTCGGCGCCGATGTGTGCCATGTGGTTGTACTGGCCCATCGGCTGGCCGCGGTATTCCAGCACCTGGCCGCCGGCGGGATCGGGGTAGACGGCGTCCGGCTTGCCCAGCTTCGCGGTCACGTCGGCCAGCGGCGTGCCGGCCGGCGGCGTGCGGTTGAAGGTCGAGCAGGCGGACAGGGACAGGGCGATGCCCAGGACGGCGGCGGTGCGGATGAGAGTGATTTTCATGTATTTACGGTTCAGCGGGCATGCCATTGTGGCATCGCCAACCTCCCGATTTTAACGGAAGCGGCGGAAAAACTGGCCTCGCCCGCGCTTTTCCCATATACTTCCCGGTCTTGGCCTCCGGGCCAGGTTTTTTATCAATTCACGGTGCGCTGGGTTCCGACTCTTGCACCGCATGTGAAAGGCAACATCATGACCGTAGAAAACATCAACAAGGCCGCGATCATCGCGGACAACGCACGCGGCGACAAAGACACCGGTTCGCCGGAAGTCCAGGTTGCACTGCTGACCGCCCGCATCAACGAACTGAACGGCCACTTCAAGGAACACCAGAAGGATCACCACTCCCGTCGTGGCCTGATCATGATGGTCAACCGTCGTAAGAGTCTGCTGGCTTACCTGAAGGCCAAGGATCTGAACCGTTACCGCGACCTGATCGCCAAACTCGGCCTGCGTAAGTAATCAGCAGTTCCCGAGCATTGCGCCAGACGGCCCAAGCTTCGAAATGCCTGCGTCAGTTTCACTGTCGCGGGCATTTTTCGTTTTGGCCGTCGTTGAGTTTTTCTTTGAAGTAAGTCGGGGTCAGAGCACAACCGTGAACACCGTGCTCCGACCCCGGAGGAAAAAATGTAGTTGAGGTGAACGACAGCGCCTGAAAATCTGTCGGCAAATAGAAAGGGATTACCCATGTTTAACAAAGTTACGAAAACCTTCCAGTACGGCGACCATACCGTCACCCTCGAGACCGGCGAAATCGCCCGTCAAGCCAGTGGCGCCGTCCTCGTGTCGGTCGAAGACACCGTCGTCCTTGCGACCGTCGTGGCCAAGAAGGATGCCAAGCCAGGCCAGGATTTCTTCCCGCTGACCGTCGACTACATCGAGAAGAGCTACGCCGCGGGCAAGATCCCCGGCGGCTTCTTCAAGCGTGAAGGCCGTCCGTCGGAGAAGGAAACGCTGACGTCGCGCCTGATCGACCGTCCGATCCGTCCGCTGTTCCCGGAAGGCTATCTGAACGAAGTCCAGGTAATCATCCACGTCCTGTCCGTCAATCCGGAAATCGATCCGGACATCCCGTCGATGATCGGTGCCTCGGCCGCCCTGTGCGTGGCCGGCATCCCGTTCAACGGCCCGATCGGCGCCGCCCGCGTCGGTTACGCGAACGGCCAGTACATCCTGAACCCGACCACCACCCAGCTCAAGACCTCGCAGATGGACCTGGTCGTCGCCGGTACCGAGCACGCCGTGCTGATGGTCGAATCCGAAGCGCAGCAACTGTCGGAAGAAATCATGCTGGGCGCGGTCGTCTACGGCCACGAGCAGATGAAGGCCGTCATCGACGCGATCCACGCGCTGGTCGAAGAAGGCGGCAAGCCGGAAGTCGAATGGGCGCCGGCACCGAAGAACGAAGAGCTGATCGCCCGCGTCACCGCGATTGCTGAAGGCAAGATCCGCGAAGCCTACCAGGTCCGCGACAAGCAGGCCCGTACGCAGAAGCTGAAGGAAACGACCGCGCTGGTGCTGGCCGAGCTGGGCGAAGGCGTCGACAGCGTCGAAGTCGGCAACATCCTGTTCGACATGGAAGCCAAGGTCGTGCGTTCGCAGATCCTGGAAGGCGAGCCGCGCATCGACGGCCGCGACACCCGCACCGTGCGTCCGATCTCGATCCGCACGAGCGTCCTGCCGCGCACCCACGGTTCCGCGCTGTTCACCCGCGGCGAAACCCAGGCCCTCGTGATCGCCACGCTGGGCACCGGCCGCGACAGCCAGAAGATCGACGCGCTGATGGGCGAGTACACCGACGACTTCATGATGCACTACAACATGCCCCCGTTCGCCACCGGTGAAACCGGCCGCGTGGGCACGCCGAAGCGCCGCGAAATCGGCCACGGCCGCCTGGCCAAGCGCGCGCTGGTCGCCGCGCTGCCGTCGCCGGAAGAGTTCAGCTACTCGGTCCGCCTGGTGTCGGAAATCACCGAGTCGAACGGTTCCTCGTCGATGGCCTCCGTCTGCGGCGGCTGCCTGGCACTGATGGACGCGGGCGTCCCGATGAAGGCCCACGTGGCCGGCATCGCGATGGGCCTGATCAAGGAAGGCGGCAAGTTTGCCGTCCTGACCGACATCCTGGGCGATGAAGACCACCTGGGCGACATGGACTTCAAGGTCGCCGGCACCACCGCGGGCATCACCGCGCTGCAGATGGACATCAAGATCCAGGGCATCACCAAGGAAATCATGCAGGTGGCACTGGCGCAAGCCAAGGAAGCGCGCCAGCACATCCTGGTCGAGATGCAGAAGGCCGTGCCGTCCGTGAAGACGGAACTGTCCGACTTCGCCCCGCGCCTGATCACCATCAAGATCAATCCGGAGAAGATCCGTGACGTGATCGGCAAGGGCGGCGCCGTCATCCGCGCGCTGACCGAAGAAACCGGCACGCAGATCGACATCACCGACGAAGGCATCGTGACCATCGCGTCGGTCGACGCCGCCGCCGGCCAGGAAGCCAAGCGCCGTATCGAAGAGCTGACCGCATCGGTCGAAGTGGGCAAGACCTACGACGGTACCGTGCTGAAGCTGCTGGACTTCGGCGCCATCGTCCAGGTCATGCCGGGCAAGGACGGCCTGCTGCACATCTCGCAGATCGCCAACGAGCGTGTGAACGCCGTCGCCGACTACCTGAAGGAAGGCCAGCAAGTGCGCGTGAAGGTCCTCGAGACCGACGAGCGCGGCCGCCTGAAGCTGTCGATGAAGGCAGCGGCTGCGGATGACGCGGCGGCAGCGGCGCAGTAAGCCGCTGCCGGCTGTTCAGCCAAGTAAAACCGCCAGTGCGTGAGCCTGGCGGTTTTTTTTATGCGAATCGCAAGCATGGTTAATAGTGCCAAATTCGGTACTGGATTTAGGTATGCCGTGTTACGATGCCGTCATCGACTGTGGAGGCCTCATGAACGTTGTGCAAAATATTCAACCCATCAGCTTCCTGAAAACGAACACGAGCGATGTCGTCAAGCAGGTGCAGGAGACGCGCGAGCCGGTGCTGATCACCGTGAACGGCAAGGTACAGGCCGTTATCCAGGATCCCTTGAGCTACCAGACAATGCAGGACCAGCTGACGATGCTCCGCATTCTTGCGCATGGCCAGAAGCAAATCGAACAGGGCAAAGTGACCGATCATGATGATCTGTTCGCGCAGTTCGAGGCGGAAGACAGGGAAAGCTGAACGACCTCATGCAAATTATCTGGACCGATGCCGCGCGCGACGATCTTCTCGAGATCCGCGAATACCTGAAGCGTTCCCAGTCTCCGGCATTCGTCAAAAAGGTAACGGAACAGATCCGCGATGAGGTCGGGTCACTCAAGGAGTGGCCTTCCAGGGGCCTCCTTGTGCAGGAACTGGAGGAGCTTCAACTGGATCAGTATCGCGAGCTTCTCGCGGGGCAGCATCGCATCATCTTCGAGCGCGCGAGTGAAGCGTTGTACGTTCACATCGTCTGCCATGCGAGGCGCGATCTCGAGGCGCTGCTGCGGCGCCGGCTGTTGGCGGGGTAGGTGGTTCGTCTGCCGGTAAAAAAAACGCCAGTGCGTGAACCTGGCGTTTTTTTTCGTCCGGTGCGGGCATTTTGCGCATCAGGCCGCCAGCTTGGCTTTCTGCGCAGCGGTCAGGCGCTTGCCGACGATGACGATCGTGATGGCCGGGCCGGTCGGCGCGGTCGGGGCGGCGGCGCGGGCTGCCACTTGCAGCGGCGCGACGGGGGCGGCGAAGGTGTTCGAGACGCTCACGGCCACGACCAGGGCTGCGAGGAAGATGGCTTCCATGTTTTTAGCGATGTTCATTCTCTGTTCTCCGTTTCGTTTGACTGTAAGCACATTATCGGAACCGATGAGATATAAATCCAATTTCAAGTTCAAATACTCGGCATTACTTCTGGGAATGTCTTGTCGGGCGAACACAGGTTAGATATCACGATAGCGAATAATTTGATCGAAGTTCATGAATAAACACATGGCCACGGAACCGTCGGCCCGCGCCCGTGCACATATGCCCAGTGCCGACCAGGCAAGCAACGACTGGACATCATGGACAAACTCTTCTTCATCCAACACTTTTTCTCCAAGAACCCGCCGGGGAAACCCGACCGGCATCCGGCCTTCGCGTCGTTGAGCGACGGGCAGCTGGTGGCGACATCGCGCGGTCCGGCCGCGCGTCGCCATGAGGACGATGTCGATTGGGGCCGCATGCGGGGCCTGCCCAGAAAAGGCGGAGAGACGCCATAACCACACATCCGAGGGGCGCAAACTTGCAAGATGACGCCGGCACTGCCCGGATCACCGCGCTGCTGCGCGAACTGGTCGCGCTGACCGGCCAGGACGAGGGCGGCGTGCCGGTCCTCGAGCTCCGGTTCGGCGACATCCTGACCCGTACCGCCCTGCATGCGCGGGACAAGAGTCACCTCGTGGTCACGGCAATGTTGCCGCCGTGCGGTGACGGGGGATACCCGCCGCCGCATGTGGGGGACCTGGAAATCCTCCGGGACGCGGACGACGGCCGCTACATCGGCTTGCGCATGGTGCCCGTCGGCGCGCTGCCGGACGAATGCAGCGTGATGGATGCGATCCTCGCGACGTCCGACATGGCATCGGCCTGGATGGCGGCGTGGCGCCGGCGCGCCTAGTCGGCGGGGGCGGCCAGGCGGTTCGCGAAGAGGACGCGCGCCTCCAGTCCGGTGACCGCGCCCGCCATACCGCAGTTGCACAGGGTGAGTTCCGCGTGCATCGAGTCGGCGATTTCGGCGCAGATCGCGAGGCCCAGGCCGCCGCCTTTCGAACTGTGGGCGGCGGCGAACGGTTCGAACACGCGCATCTCCTGCTGGTCGGGGATGCCGGGACCGGAATCCCAGACGCACAGCAGGGCACCGTCGTCGAGAGGCGCCACACGAATGCCGAGGCGGGACTCGGCCGGCGTGTGGCGGATCGCGTTGTGCAACAGGTTCGACACCATTTCGGCGGCCATCCAGTGACGGCCCTCGACCCAGACGTTGCCGGCGTCCAGCTCGAAATCGAGGTTCTTGTCCGAGATTAGCGGCGACAGGTCGATCGCCACGTCGCGCGCCACGTCCGCCAGGTTGCACCGCTCGCGCGTGGACTTGCCCCGCAATTGCTCGATCCGGGCGAGCGACAGCAGCTGGTTCGCCAGCTTGGTCGCGCGCTCGACCGTCGAACGCATTTCGCGCAGCGCGAGTTCCGGCTCGATGTCGCCGCTCAGCCCCGATTGCAGCTGCGTCTGCAGCACGGCCAGCGGCGTGCGCAGCTGGTGCGACGCGTTCGCCACGAAGTGCTGCTGCAGGTCGACGATCCGGTGCAGCCGGCCCATCAACTGGTTCAGGGCCGCCACCACCGGCCGCAGTTCGCGCGGCGCGGACGCGCAGTGGAGTGCCGACAGGTCGTCCTCATGGCGCGCATCGAGTTGCGTGCGCAGGCTGTCGAGCGGGCGCAAGGCCAGCGTGACGACGGCCATCGTCACGCCGGCCACGACCGCAAGCAACAGCGTCTGCCCAAGCACCGCACTCCACAGAATGTCGCGCGCCACCTCGCGGCGATACGACAGCGGTTCGGCGATCTGGATGATCAGATCGTCTTCCGGGTGCTGCAGTTTCGATGGTTGCGCCAGCGCGGCCACGCGCACCGGGGCGCTGCCATAGGTGCTCTCGTACACCTTCAGCAGGGTGGGCGCTTTCGGCCACCGCGCGCCGCCGGGGCGGAACGTCGGCAAGTCCTGATCGCCGGCGATATACCTGCCGTTCCGGTCGCTGATCTTGTAAATCATCCGGGTGGAAAACCCGGCTTCGTAGACTTCCAGGGAGGCGAAGGCCACGTTGGTGAGCAGGTGACCATCCTCCACCGCGATATTGTTGCCGATCGAATACGCGGTGGTCACCAGCATGCGGTCGTAGGCGGTGTTGGCCGAATCGAGCGCATGCAAGTACAAATGAATGGCGTTGAGGACGATGAACAGGGCGATCGGCGCCAGGATGCCGGCCAGCAGATAGCGGCGCAGCGAACGGTCGCGCAGCGCGAACTTCATGCGGGCCGCGCGGTTTCGGGTCGCAGGAGGTAGCCGACGCCGCGCAACGTCATGATCTCGGTCTGGGTCGCCATCAGCTTCTTGCGCAGGCGGTGGATGACCACCTCGATGGCCTCGACCTGGACGTTGGCGTCGTCGGGAAAGACCACCTGCAGCAGGCGTTCGCGATTGACGGCGTGGCCCGGGCGGGCGATCAACGCCTTCAGCAGGGCCTGCTCGCGGGGCGTGAATTCGAGCGGGGCCTCGCCGTTGTAGAACGCGCCCGAACTGCGTTCGAAGCGCAGCCTCCCGCATTTCTGCATCGACTCTTCCCCATTTCCCTTGCGCCGCAGCTGAGCGTGGATCCGCGCCTCCAGCTCTTCCAGGTCGAACGGCTTGGCGAGGTAGTCGTCGGCGCCGGCGTTCAGGCCCGCGACCCGGTCGCCCACGGCGCCCCGCGCGGTCAGCACGATGATCGGGACGCCGATCGACAGGGCGCGGGTGCGCTGGAGGATGTGCAGGCCGTCCAGGTTGGGAATGTTCAGGTCGAGGATGACCAGGTCGTTCGTTTCTTCGCGGATCTGGCGGAAGGCATGCGTGCCATCGGCGCAGGTGGTGACCTGGAAACCGCGTTTGTCGAGTGCGCGGGCCAGCGCTTTCGACATGTCGGCGTCGTCTTCCACAAGCAGGATTTTCATAGATCGTCGGGTCGTTGAGTAGTCGGAATACCGCGAACACTGCTGTTACATCCCGGAATTTACTTGTGCACGAGAAAAAATGGAAGGCGAATGAACTTTCCGGACGGAAAAAGGTACTTACTGAAAGCCAATTGAAAGGAGGCTGAAAGCCAGCCGCAAGATTGGCGCCGTTTTGCGGCACTGCAATATCGCAATTTAAAAATTGCTTCAATACACTGCGTCCAAGTCGAGCGTCACGCCGTCCCCCCCCGGCGGGCACATCGATGCAGGGCCGGCCGTGCGAAGGTCCGCACAGCCGGCTTCCATAACGAGGGATGGGCGCTTACCCGAGCGCCTTACAGGAGATGAAATGAAAAAAAATATGATCAGTGGTATCGCCCTGGCGGCGTCGATGGTGTGCATGTCGGCGGCGTACGCCGAGCCGATCATGGCGGCGGGTCCGGTGCATTTTGCGGTCTCCGGCGTGGGCGATGCCCAGTTCGAGTACGTCGACGCGGTCGACGCCGCGGTGCCGGCCCAGGACAAGCGCGGCCGCTTCCGGGTCAGCAACGTCAGTTCCGAGCTGGCCTTCCGCGCCTCGGTGGACCTGGGCAACGGCATGACCGGCCTGGCCAACTTCACCACCGGTATTGCCGCCGACAACGGCAACGCCAACACCACCGGCGGCATGTTCGGCAGCGCGAAGGACGTGTATGTCGGCATCGCGTTCGCCGACGTCGGTACCGTGAAGCTGGGCCGGATGACGGCGGCGGCACGCTGGAACAGCGGCACCGCCGACTTCTCGCCGATGGGCGCGGGCCTGCAGGACGACCAGGGCATGCTGTCCGGCGCCAGCGGCCAGTCGGCCGTCGGTCCGCAGTTCAACGTCCGCTTCGACAACACGCTCGCGTTCGAATCGGCCAGTTTCGGCGGCCTGTCGGCGCGCGTCTATTACAGCGCCAACGAAGGCAAGAGCGCCGTGGGCACGACCAACAGCCCGCACCTGAACGACGGCAGCTTCAGCCTCGGCCTGCAGTACGTCCACGGCCCGCTCGAGCTGCGCGTGTCGGGCGAACAGCGCAACGACAAGGGCACGCTGAACGGCACCAACGACCACAACACGCGCGACCGCGACTTCCGCTTCGGCATGCGCTACACCCTGCCGGACGGCACCATCCTCGGCCTGGGCCACGACCGCATGCGCCTGTCGGACGCCAACGCCACCGGCACGGCGAAAAGCCTGCTGACCAAGCACGGCACCGTCATCTCCGCCAGGCACGCCTTCGGCAAGCACGTCGTGTACGGCGGCTATGGCGTGGGCAGCGACGTCCACTGCGAGTACGGCAACGGCGCCGCCTGCAACGGCAACGATACGGGCGCCCGCAACGCCGTCATCGCCTACCAGTACGTGTTCAACAAACAGATGATGTTCGAAACCTTCGCCGCCATCGTCAAGAACGAGGCGCGCGGCCGTTATGACTTCGATTCCGGCGGCGTCGGCCCTGCCACCGGCGCGCAGTCGCGCGCCATCGGCGCCGGCCTGCGCTACGCCTTCTAAGCCATTCCCGGCAGTACTTAAAACGGAGACAACATGAAACGATTTATCGTGGGCGCCCTCGGGGCTCCCCTGCTGGCGCTCGCCGCCGGCCCGGCCAGCGCCGCTGGCGGCACCCTGAATCTGATCTGCGGCGTGCAGGTCGAATGGTGCAACCTGGTGCAGACCACGTTCTCGCGCGAGACCGGCATCAAGGTCAACATGGTGCAAAAGGGCGCCGGCGAAGCGCTGGCGCAGATCGCCGCCGAAAGCGCCAATCCGAAAACCGACGTGTGGTTCGGCGGCACGGGCGATCCGCACCTGCAGGCGGCCGAGAAGGACCTGACCCTGGCCTACCAGTCCCCCAACATCAACCTGTTGCGCGACTGGGCGGTGGAGCAGGCCAAGCAGGCCAAGTACAAGACGGTCGGCCTGTATTCCGGTCCGCTCGGGTTCGCCTACAACACCGAGTTGATGGCGAAGAAAAAGCTGCCGGTCCCGATGTGCTGGATGGACCTGATCCAGCCGCAGTACAAGGGCGAGATCCAGATGGCCAATCCGAATTCCTCGGGGACCGCCTACATGGCGATCGCCACCCTCGTCCAGCTCACGGGCGAAGACAAGGCATTCGAGTACCTGAAGAAGCTGCACAAGAACATCAGCCAGTACCCGCGCTCCGGCACCGGGCCGCTGAAGAACGTGTCGCATGGCGAGAACACGATCTCGATCAGTTTCGTGCACGACGTGCCGGGCGAAGTCATCCAGGGTTTCCCGGTGAAGAGCGTGACGCCGTGCGAAGGGACCGGCTACGAAATCGGATCGATGTCGATCGTCAAGGGCGCGCGCAATCTCGCCAACGCCAAGCGGTTCTACGACTGGGCGCTGACCGCGAAGGCGCAGGAACTCGGTGCGGCGGCCAAGCAGTTCCAGCTCCCCTCGAACAAGGCCGCGAAAGTCGATCCGCGGGTGCCGGACGTCTCGCACATCAAGTTGATCAACTACGACTTCGCGAAGTACGGCAAGGCGACCGAACGCAAGCGTCTGCTCGAGCGCTGGGAAAAGGAAGTCAACGGCGATTGACGCCGGTGCCACCGAGGGAGCGGTGCCCCACCGGCACCGCTCCGATTGCAATATTTGGCCCCGGCCTGGGGATCGGAAAACAATCATGAAACAAAAAACCTGGTTTGGCGGTGTCCCGGGATGCTGGGCCATGCTCGCCATCGCGGCGTCGGGACTACTGCCCTGGTACGGTGTGCCTGACGATTTCAAGTGGCTGCGCGACTTCGGCGCGATCTTCAGCGACGTCGGCGCGGCCAACGCCTGGCTGCAGGCCGCTGCGTTCCAGCGTCCGTGGCTGTTCCTGCCCCTGGTCGCGCCCGTCGTCGCGCTGGGCGGCCTGCTCCTCCGTGCGCGGCGCGCACAGGCGTTCGTCCTGCTGGGCAGCGCCGGGGTGGGGTTGGCCGGCATGCTCGGCGCGGGCTACGCGATCGGCGTGCAAGGCTGGGTGTGGCCGTCGCTGCAGGCGGGCGCGCTCGAGCTCGCGGTCGGCCAGTTCGGATTCGGCTGGGGCGCGGCGATCGTGCTGGTGTCCCTGCTGGTGCTGCTGGGGGTGGGACTCGCCCGCCTCGGCTATTTCCAGGGTAACGAATTCGTCGCCGGCGCCGTCGTCCTGTGCGCCGCCGCCTTGATCCTGTTCATCGCCGAGCCGGTGCTCAAATCGCTGAGCGGCGCCCTGTTCGACGAAGCCGGGCAGCTCAGCGCGACCGAGGCCTGGGCGCGCCTGTCCAGTTCGCGCGTGTGGAGCCTGCGCTGCGTCAGCGGGGCGCAAAGCTGCGGCGTGGCGTGGAATACGCTGGGCCTGGCATTGGCCACCGCCACCGGCACCACGGTCCTGGGCACCTTGCTGGCGCTGCTGACCGAGCGCGCGCTGGTACGCGCCAGGCCGCTGGTGCGCGTGATGTCGATCCTGCCCATCGTGACGCCGCCGTTCGTGGTGGGCCTGGGCCTGATCCTGCTGTTCGGACGCGCCGGACTCGTCAACGAGGCGCTGGAACAATTGTTTGGGCTGGAGCCCTCGCGCTGGTTCTACAGCGCCAAAGGGGTGTGGCTGGCCCAGATGATCGCGTTCACGCCGATCTCGTACCTGATGATGCGCGGCGTCACGCAAGCCATCGCGCCCACGCTCGAGGAGGCGGCGCAAACCCTGCGCGCCAAGCCGATGTACGCGTTCATCTCGATCACGCTGCCGCTGCTCGGGCCCGGCCTGGCCAACGCCTTCCTGGTCGGCTTCATCGAGTCGATGAGCGACTTCGGCAATCCGATCGTCGTGGGCGGGCAGTTCTCCGTGCTCTCGACCGAGATCTTCTTCGCCATCGTCGGCGCGCAGATCGATCCGGGGCGCGCCGCGTCGTTGGCGCTGATCCTCAGCGCGTTCGCGCTCGCCGTCTTCGTCCTCCAGCGCAAGGCGCTCGGCAAGGGCAGCTATACCAGCATGTCGGGCAAGGGCGACAACGGCATTCCGCCCGCGCTGCCCACGCCGGTCCGCCGCGTCGCCATGGGTGTGGCCGTGCCATGGCTCGCCTTCACCGCCATCATCTACCTGTTCGCGTTCGCCGGCGGTTTCGTCAAGCTGTGGGGACGCGACTTCAGCCTGACGTTCCAGCACTTCCACACCGCGTTCGGCATCGACTGGAACGGCGGCTTCGCGCTGACCGGCGCCGCGTGGCAATCGCTGCTGACGACGTTGCGCCTCGCCGGCGCGGCCGCGCCGGTGACGGCCCTGTTCGGCCTGCTCGTCGCCTACCTGCTGGCCCGCGTCAAGTTCCGCGGCCAGAACGCGTTCGAGTTCGGCGCCTTGCTGGCCTTCGCGGTCCCCGGCACCGTGCTGGGCGTGGCGTACGTCACGGCATTCAACGTGCCGCCGTTCGAACTGACCGGCACCGGCCTGATCATCATGGTGTGCTTCGTGTTCCGTAACCTGCCGGTCAGCATCCGCGCCGGCACGGCCGCGTTCAAGCAGATCGACAAGAGCCTCGACGAGGCGTCGAGCATGCTGGGCGCGTCGACGCCGACCACCCTGCGCCGCGTCATTCTTCCGCTGCTGCGCCCGGCGCTGGTCACGTCGCTCGTGTATTCCTTCGTGCGCGCCATGACGACCGTGTCGTCCGTGATCTTCCTGGTGAGCGCCGAGAACGAGCTGGCCACCACCTTCATCATCGGCCGGGTCGGCAACGGCGAGTACGGCGTGGCGCTGGCCTATTGCACGGTGCTGACGCTCTTGATGCTCGCCGCCACCGGGCTCATCCAATGGATGGTGGGGGAGCGCTCGCTGGGACGCCGCAAGCGCCAGCAGGAACAGCAGGAAGACACGGCGCAGGCAGCGCCGGTGATCTCATAACGAACAAAAACGAGGAGCCATCATGAAGCCCGGAATCGAATTCAAGAACATCACCAAGGCCTACACCAAGAACGGCGCCCTGGCGGTCAAAGGCATCAACTTCACGGTGCCGAAGGGCACCCTGACGACCCTGCTCGGCCCCTCGGGCTGCGGCAAGACCACGACCCTGCGCATGATCGCCGGCCTGGAAAGCCCGACCGGCGGCCAGATCCTGATCGACGGCGTCGACGTGACCACCCTGTCGGCGGCGGAGCGCAACGTCAGCCTGGTCTTCCAGAGCTACGCGCTGTTCCCGCACATGAATATTTTCAATAACGTCGCGTACGGCCTGACGGTGGCCGGCGTGGACCGCGAGCGCACGAAGGAACGCGTCAACGCCGCGCTCGACACGGTGGGGTTGAAAGGTTTCGGCACGCGCTGGCCGGGCGAGTTGTCCGGCGGTCAGCAGCAGCGCGTGGCGTTGGCGCGCGCTCTCGTGCTGGAGCCGGCCGTGCTGCTGTTCGACGAACCGCTGTCGAACCTGGACGCGCGGCTGCGGCGCCAGATGCGCGACGAAATCCGCGCGTTGCAGCAGCGCCTGCAACTGACCGTGGCCTACGTCACGCACGACCAGAGCGAAGCGCTGGCGGTGTCGGACCAGATCATCGTCATGCGCGACGGGCTGATCGCGCAGGCGGGCTCGCCATCGGACCTGTACGAACGCCCCAACAGCGAGTTCGTGGCCGGCTTCATGGGCGAGGCCCTGCTGTTGCCGGCCAATGTGACCCATGGCGGCGAGGTGCAGCTGGGGCCGCTCTCCTGGCGCGCGCCGGATGCCGTTCCCACTGGACGGGCGCTCGTGGCGGTGCGGCCCGAGGCGTGGATCGTCGGCGATCTCGGCCAGTACGGGCTGGCGGCCAGGGTGCGCAAGGCCACCTATCTCGGCGGCTTCTACGAGTACACGCTGGATACCGAAATCGGCGAGCTGTTCGTCGTCTGCCCCCACGTCGACCGGTCGCGCAACGTGGCCGACCCGGTCAGCCTGGGCATACACCAACGCGGCGTGTCGGTGCTGCGCGCGTGACGGCCTGTTGACATTCACCGCCACCGGGAGAGCTCTCATGCGCGCAATCGTCAATCTTCATATCGGCGCGAGGCTCGCGCTGGGTTTCGGCCTCGTCCTGTTGTGTGCAAGTGCCTTGCTCGGCATCGGGCTCGGCAACATGGGCGTATTGCAGAGCGATACCGAGCACATCGTCGGCAGCCGCCTGGTCAGCCTGAACGGCGCGCTGCGGATGCGGCATGCCGGCGCGGAGATCGCGCTGGCCATGCGCCGGATCGCCGCGCCCACGGATGGGAAAGAGGGCACCGACGCGGCCGCCGCGCTGGTGCGCCTGCTGGGCGACTACGACGAGGCCGAGCGGGCCTTGCAGCATGGCGCGGTCGACGCGGACGCCCTGGCCGAGGTGCGCCGGCGCAAGCAGGCGTTGATGCCGTCGCTGCGGAATATCCAGTCCACCGCCGCGTCGGGCAATCTGTTCGATGCGGCCGTGATGCTGAAAACCGATTTCGCGCCCAGGTACGCGGGCTGGATCGACGCGCTCGACACCCTGGCCAATGCCGAGCAGGACGCCATGGCGCGCACCCGCGACCACTCGCGCACGCGCTACCGCACGGCGCAAGTCCACATGCTCGGCGCCGGCCTGGCGATGCTGCTCCTCGGCGCGCTGTGCGCGGTGTACATCACGCGGTCGATCACCACGCCGCTGCGGCGCGCGGCGCGCATCGCCGACACCATCGCCGGCGGCGATCTCCACGTGGCGATCGACACCGGCGGCAAGGACGAGGCGGGCCAGCTGATGCGCGCCCTGAAGCTCATGCAGCAGAACCTGTTCGCGGCGATCGCGCAGATCACCGCCGGCAGCGAGCACGTGCTCGTGGCGTCGCGCCAGATCGCCGAGGGCAACCTGGATTTGTCGACGCGCACCGAACAGCAGGCGGGCACGCTCCGCCAGACCACCGCCGCCATGGCGCGCCTGGAGGACACGGTCGGCGGCAACGCCGAGAATGCGCGGCAGGCACAGGAACTGAGCACGGCCGCGTACGCCTGCGCGCAGCGCGGCAGCGAGGTGGCCGCGCGCGTGTCGGACACGATGGGGTCGATCAAGGCAAGTTCGGACAGGATCGTCGACATCACCACGGTCATCAATTCAATCGCGTTCCAGACCAATATCCTCGCCCTCAACGCGGCCGTCGAGGCGGCCCGCGCCGGTGAGGCCGGCCGCGGTTTCGCCGTGGTGGCGGCGGAGATCCGGGAACTGGCGCAGCGTTCGGCCGGGGCGGCGCGGCAGATCGATACGCTGATTCGCGACTCGGTGACCCAGGTCGACGCCGGCCATGCGCTGGTCGGCGAGTCCGCCGCGACCATGGACCAGATCGTCAAGGCCGTGCGCCGCGTTGCCGAGCTGGTCAGTCAGATTTCCGCGGCCAGCGCCGAGCAGGGTGCGAGCATCGGCGGGATCAGCGTCGCGATCGGCCTGATGAACGGGATGACGGAGCAGAATGCCGCGCTCGTCGGCGAAGCTGCCGCGGCCGCGGAAAGTTTGCGTGAACAATCGGCCCGGCTGGCCGAGGCGGTGGCCCGCTTCCATATTGCCGGAACAAGCGCGACGCAGGCGGCACCGCAGCGCCAGATTACGTCGCGGCGATTGAATCTCAATACAGCCGATTGTCCTGTCGCGGAATAAAAATCCGTATTCGGCGACTGACATGCATATTTGCCAGTCGACAAAAAAAGATATCAACATTATCTCGCGAACGATGTCGGATTTATATCCCCTGATATTCAAAAGTATATACAAGGATAAAATATGGGGCGGGCGAAAGTTATTCAGCCATCTCGCCAGGGACTGCCCGCCCGGGTCGCGTTGCGGCGAGTCGTGGGAAGTGTGCGGACTGCCGTCGGACGATTCGCTGGTGAAAAATGGCGCGCTGGCCGGTACTTCGCTTTCGGCTTTACTGATGGATTATCGGGAATGCCTTGTCGGGAAAACCCCGTATGCGCGCTTTGGTAATCGTTTTCCCTTGCTCGTCAAATTCATCGACGCCGCCGACGATTTATCGATCCAGGTGCATCCCGGCGATGTGCTGGCCGGTATGAAACACGATTCGCCGGGAAAAACGGAAATGTGGTACGTGATCCAGGCCGATCCCGGCGCGACGCTGATTGCCGGGTTCAATCGGCCAGTCAGTGCCGCCCTGTGCCGCGAAAGATTCGAATGCGGCCGGGTCGACGACATCCTGAACCGTCACGCCGTCGCGGCGGGCGACGTGTTTTTCCTGCCCGCCGGCAGGGTCCACGCCATAGGGAAGGGCGTCCTGATCGCCGAGATCCAGCAGGCGTCCGACGTGACCTACCGGATCCATGACTACGACCGCGTCGACGCGAATGGACGCCGGCGCGCGCTGGACACGGACAACGCCATCGCCGCACTGGATGTCGGTGCCGATCAGGATTGCAGGCTCGCGTATCAGGAAATCCTGAATGCGCCTGCCCGCCTCGTGCACTGCGAGCATTTCACGGCCGATATATTGGCGTGTTCCGAAACGGTCGTGCGGAATTACGCGTTCGACTCGTTCGTTATCCATGTCTGCGTACATGGAGCCTATACGATCGATTATGGCCGGGGGCGGCTGGACGTGCGTATCGGCGATTGCGTCCTGATTCCCGCGGCAATTGAATCCGTCAATCTGGAAACAGAATCGGGATTCAAGTTACTGGAGTGTTTTATCGTTTAAGTTTTTTCGCGGTTTCCCTCTTTTTGGGTCGTATTCGGCCCTGTCTGTCCTTATCGCTTTTACCGGCGAGGCGCATTTATTTACTAAACAAGGTTCATGCTGTGGCGATAATGCGTCATTCCTTAAAAAGCATTGAGCTTTATCAAAAAATCTTGAGTTTATTTTTGTGCCCGAGGTAGACTACGCAACGAATTAATTGTTTCCTTGCCGAAATTTTCTCGCTTCCAGCATGACTGAATCCGGTTCGTGTTGGAGCGGATTTCGGCGAATTGCCGCGCCGATGTCGAGCGAGCGAAAAGCGCATCGAATACCGTGAGAAACCATAGCCGGAAGCATTTTGAGCCGGCATTGGGCGGCTAAAAAGTGGTAGGAGTTACAATGATGTTGTGCGCTAACATTTTCTGTCCCGGCCTTGGGACGAGCTCGAGATTCTGGCGGCGCGGGACGCTGGCGCTGATGACGGCGACCACGGTGGCGACGTCGCTCTGGGCACCTGCCGCGCACGCCGCAGTCCCGGCGGGCTGGAAGGACCACGGCTTCGCACTCGATACCGCCGGCATGCCACTGCACCAGGTGCTGGAGCGGTTCGCCACCGAGTACGGCGTGGAGGTCGTGTTCGACGTGCCGGATCGCGCCGTGAAACAAGAAACCCTGCGCGCGAGTGGCGGCGCCGACCTGCTGGACCGGTTGGCGCAGGCCTGCCGCTTCCGCTGGTTCGTCTACGGCGACACGCTGCATATCGTTCCCCGCGAAGACAATGTGTCGATGCGCCTCGAGCTTGGCGCGAACGCCGTGCGGGATGCCAGGGGCGTGCTGGCCGGCGTGGGTTTGTACGAGAGCCGCTTCGGCTGGGTGGAACTGCCGAAGGAAGGCGCCGTCGTCATCAGCGGGCCGCGCGAGTACGTCCGCCTGGCGCGCGAGGTCCTGGTGCCCGCCCGGCCAGGCGACGCCATGAACGACATGCAGCCGATGGTGTTCCGCCTGAAGTACGCCGGCGCGACCGACCGCGTGATCACCGCCCGCGGCAGGACGGAAACCATCCCCGGCATGAAGACGATCCTGTCGAACCTGCTGGTCGGGCAGCCGGCCTCCGCCTCCGTGCAGGCCGCCGACGCCGGCCATCCGCGCATCGACGCCGACCCCTCGCTTAACGCCGTCATCATCCACGACGCGGCCGGCAAGCGCGCCATGTACCAGGCACTCATCGAGCAGCTCGACGTGTTGCCGCGCCAGGTCGAAATCGACGCGCTGATCGTCGACGTCGACCGGGACAAGCTGCCCGGCCTGGTCGC
>NZ_JBKYMO010000068.1:0-17624 GCF_047302915.1 Massilia sp. CT11-108
GTGTTCATCCGCCAGCCGTTCACCGAATCGGCCGCGCGCGGACGGCGTCGCGGGGGTCTCGCCGTGCAGCGTACGCAAGGAATACAGGCCATAGTTGTCGATGTGGCGGATTCCCTCCAGCGCCGCTTCGGCGCCGGCGATGGTGGTGTAGCACGGCGCACCGCATGCCAGCGCGGCCACGCGCAGCGCGCTCGACGCGTAGATGGCGGCGCGCTTCTCGTCCACGGTCAACACGACCAGGGCGATCTCGCGAGCGCGCATCAGATCGAGCACCTCGGCGTCGTCCACGGTCGCGACCGGAATGTCGGCCGCCGCGATCACGGTCGCGGTGACGTGGCTGGCGCACAGCGTGAAACCGGCCGCGTGCAACTGACGGGCCAGCGCCACGGCGCGCGCCTGGTCGCCGCGCTTGACGCGCATGAAGACCCGGCCTGCGCGCGGGAGGCGTACGTTGGCCGCCAGTTGCGCCTTGTGGAACGCTTCACCGAACGTGGCTCCCACGCCCATCACTTCGCCGGTCGATTTCATTTCCGGGCCGAGGATGGTATCGACGCCGGGGAATTTCGCGAACGGGAACACGGATTCCTTGACGCAGAAGCGGGACGGGACAGCTTCTGCCGTCACGCCCTGGCTCGCCAGCGACTGCCCCGCCATGCAGCGCGCCGCGATCTTGGCCAGTTGCAGTCCCGTGGCCTTCGACACGAACGGCACCGTGCGCGAGGCGCGCGGGTTCACTTCCAGGACGTAGACATGGTCGCGCAGCCTGCCGTCCACCTTGACCTGCTGGATCGCGAACTGCACGTTCATCAGGCCGACGACGTTCAGGCCGCGCGCCATCCGGGAGGTCTGGCGCTTGAGTTCCGCGATCGTCTCCGGCGCCAGGGAATACGGCGGCAGCGAACAGGCCGAGTCGCCCGAATGGATGCCCGCCTGCTCGATATGTTCCATCACGCCGCCGATCACGACGTCGGTGCCGTCCGCGACGCAGTCGACGTCGCACTCGATGGCGTCGTTCAGGAAGCGGTCCAGCAACACCGGCGAATCATGCGACACCTTGACGGCTTCGCGCATGTAGCGTTCGAGGTCGGCCTGTTCATGCACGATCTCCATCGCGCGCCCGCCCAGCACGTACGATGGGCGCACCACCAGCGGATAGCCGATTTCCTCCGCCATGCGCACGGCGTCAAGCTCGGTACGCGCGGTGCGGTTCAGCGGCTGGCGCAGTTCCAGCCTGTTCAGCAGCTGCTGGAAGCGCTCGCGGTCTTCGGCCGCGTCGATCATGTCGGGCGACGTGCCGATGATCGGCACGCCGTTGGCCTCCAGCGCCAGTGCCAGCTTCAGCGGCGTCTGCCCGCCGTACTGGACGATCACGCCTTCCGGCTTTTCCAGGGCAACGATTTCCAGCACGTCTTCCAGGGTGAGCGATTCGAAGTACAGGCGGTCCGACGTATCGTAGTCGGTCGAGACGGTCTCCGGATTGCAGTTGACCATGATGGTCTCGTAACCGTCCTCGCGCAGCGCCATGGCGGCATGGACGCAGCAGTAGTCGAATTCGATGCCTTGGCCGATGCGGTTCGGGCCGCCGCCCAGCACCATGATCTTGCGCTTGTCGGTGGGTTCGGCTTCGCACTCGTCGTCGTAGGTCGAATACAGGTACGCGGTGCGGGTGGCGAATTCGGCGGCGCAGGTGTCGACGCGCTTGTACACGGGGCGCACGCCCAGCTGGTGGCGGCGCGCCCGGACCTCGTCTTCGTGGGTCTTCAGCAGCGCCGCCAGGCGGCGATCCGAGAAACCCTGTTGCTTCAACCTGCGCAGGATGGGTTCGTCCAGGGCGCCGAGGCGCTGGGTCTCCAGCCACAGTTCGACCTCGACCAGGTCCTGGATCTGCGCCAGGAACCACGGATCGATGCGCGACAGACGATGCACGTCGTCCAGCGAATATCCCTGGGCGAACGCGTCGCCGACGAACCAGATTCGCTCCGGACCGGGCGCCGCGAGTTCCGCATCGATCACCTCGGTGTACGATTTCCTGCGCCGCAGCCCATCGACGCCGATGTCCAGGCCGCGCAACGCTTTCTGGAACGACTCCTGGAAGGTGCGGCCCATCGCCATCACTTCGCCCACGGATTTCATCTGCGTGGTCAGGCCTGTGTCGGCACCGGGGAATTTTTCGAAAGCGAAGCGCGGAATCTTGGTGACGACGTAATCGATAGCCGGCTCGAACGAGGCCGGGGTCGCGCCGCCGGTGATCTCGTTGCGCAGTTCGTCGAGCGTGAAGCCAACGGCCAGCTTGGCCGCCACGCGGGCGATCGGAAAGCCGGTGGCCTTGGAAGCGAGCGCGGACGAACGCGACACGCGCGGATTCATCTCGATGACGATCATGCGGCCATCGGCCGGGTTGACCGCGAACTGCACGTTCGAGCCGCCCGTGTCGACGCCGATCTCGCGCAGCACGGCGAGCGACGCGTTGCGCATGATCTGGTATTCCTTGTCCGTCAGCGTCTGCGCCGGCGCGACGGTGATCGAGTCGCCCGTGTGCACGCCCATCGGGTCCAGGTTCTCGATCGAGCAAACGATGATGCAGTTGTCCTTCTTGTCGCGGACGACCTCCATCTCGTATTCCTTCCAGCCGACGAGCGATTCCTCGATCAGCAGTTCGGAGGTGGGCGACAGTTCCAGGCCGCGCGCGCAGATGGCGTTGAATTCACGCGCGTCGTGCGCGATGCCGCCGCCGCTTCCTCCCATCGTGAACGACGGGCGGATGATGACGGGGAAGCCCAGCTTGGCCTGCTCGGCCCAGGCCTCGGCCATGTCGTGGGCCACGCCCGAACGGGCCGAGCCCAGGCCGATCTTCGTCATCGCCTCCTTGAACCGGGAGCGATCCTCGGCCTTGTCGATGGCGTCAGGCGTCGCGCCGATCAGTTCCACGCCATGTTCGGCCAGCACGCCGTGGCGATGCAGGTCGAGCGCGCAGTTGAGCGCCGTCTGGCCGCCCATCGTGGGCAGGACGGCGTCCGGTCTTTCGGTGGCGATGATGCGCGCCACGACTTCCCACTGGATCGGCTCGATGTACGTGACGTCGGCCATGTCCGGGTCGGTCATGATCGTGGCGGGATTGCTGTTGACCAGGATGACCTTGTAGCCCTCCTCGCGCAAGGCCTTGCAGGCCTGGGCGCCCGAGTAGTCGAATTCGCACGCCTGGCCGATCACGATCGGACCGGCGCCGATGATCAGGATGCTGTTGATATCAGTGCGCTTGGGCATTGCCTGCCTCCATCAGCGAGATGAAACGGTCGAAAAGGGTGCCCAGGTCGTGCGGACCGGGCGAGGCCTCGGGGTGGCCCTGGAAACAGAAGGCCGGCCTGTCGGTGCGCTCGAAGCCTTGCAACGAACCGTCGAACAGCGACACGTGGGTTACCCGGCAATTGGGCGGCAGCGTGGCCGCGTCGACCGCGAAACCGTGGTTCTGGGAGGTGATCATGACCCGGCCGCTGGCCAGGTCCTGCACGGGGTGATTGGCGCCGTGGTGGCCGAACTTCATCTTGACGGTCTGCGCGCCCGAAGCGAGCGCCATGATCTGGTGGCCGAGGCAGATGCCGAAGGTCGGCACGCCCCGCTCGATGATGTCGCGCGACGCGGCGATCGCATAGTCGCACGGGGCCGGATCGCCGGGGCCGTTCGACAGGAACACGCCGTCCGGATCGAGCGCCAATACCTCCGCGGCACCGGTTTGCGCCGGCACCACCGTCACGCGGCAGCCGCGTTGGGCCAGCATGCGCAGGATGTTGGCCTTGATGCCGAAGTCGTACGCCACCACGTGGAAGCGCGGCGCATCCTGGACACCATGACCTGCGCCAAGGCGCCATTCCGTTTCGCGCCACTCGTAGCGCTCACGGACACTGGCGACCCTGGCCAGGTCCATGCCCCCCAGGCCTTCGAAGCCGCGGGCCAGCGCGACCGTTTCCTCGGCGGACAAGCCGACGGCGATGGCGCCGTTCTGCGCCCCCTTGCTGCGCAGGATGCGCGTGAGCTTGCGGGTGTCGATGCCGGCGATGGCGACGACGCCCTGGGCCTTCAGGTAATCCGAGAGTGCCTGGGTCGAGCGAAAGTTCGATGCCAGCAGCGGCAGATCCTTGATGACCAGGCCCGCGGCGTGGACCCGCGCTGCGGGACCATCGGACGATTCACCGTCTTCCGGATTGACGCCGGTGTTGCCGATGTGCGGATAGGTCAGCGTGACGATCTGGCGCATGTAGCTGGGATCGGTCAAGATTTCCTGGTAGCCAGTCATCGCGGTGTTGAAGACGACCTCGCCAGTGGTGTGACCGGTTGCGCCGATGCCATATCCGCGAAAGATGCTGCCGTCCGCGAGGGCGAGTATCGCCCGGGTTTCCGTGCCTGGCGCTCGGTCGAGAGGGTGTTTCATGGAGACTCCTCGCAATACGATGTAGTGAAGCGCGCGATGGAAAACCCGCTGCGCATGTGTAGCCTGATGCCAGTTTCCTGCTTTGCAGAAACGACGAGAATCGGAACATTAGCGCACTTTTTTTAGTGCCGCACAGAAATTTTTTTGTGAAACGAAAAAAACGACACTTCGCATATCGATTTACAAGCGTCCTTACGGAACCGTCCGGCTGCCGTTGCCGTCCGATGTGACAATGTGAGTCAATACAGCGCACGCGCTTCGCTATACTCGTCCGGACTTCATCCATCGAGAGGACGCATGAAACGCCGGATCCCGCTGTTGTTCGCCTTTGCATGGCATGTGTCCGCCCACGCGGCCGATCGCCTGCCTGCCCACGTCGCCGGGAGCTGGGGCTCGGCGCAAACCGTCATGTACCTGCAGGCCGACGGCGATGGCCTGATGGCCGGCTCCGCACCGCCGGCCACCGAGGCAGGCAACGCGCGCCCCATCATTGGCTTCCCGGTCCGCGCGGCGCTGGACGGCGACACGCTGCTGCTGCGGCCCTACCTGCCGAAAGGCGCGCCGGCGACGGACGTCGCGATGACCTGCCGCTACGACGCGTCCGCGCCCTCCTTCACGTGCACGGGCCCGGACAAGACGCCGTTCGTCCTGCGCCGCCTCGGCGCGGCACTGCCGCCCGAAGCCACCTCGACGATCGCCGGCCTGAAAGCCCGGCAAAACGGCTCCTGAGGCCAGGCCGTCGTTTACCGAACGACCGTGCAGTTTGCTACACTGGCAGAGCACGCAACCATATTCCAACAGGAGACACAATGCGCCATCTCGCCCACGCCGCCATCCTTACGTTTGCCGCCGCTCTCGCCGCCCCGCTCGCCTGGGCCCAGGACGCTTCGCCCGTCGGACTGTGGAAGACCATCGACGATGCCTCCGGCAAGCCGACCGCCCTGATCCGCATCACGGACAACCAGGGCGAACTGCAGGGGAAGATCGAAAAACTGTTCCGCACGCCGGAAGAGGACCAGAACCCGAAATGCACGCTGTGCCAGGGCGCACGCAAGGACCAGCCGATCGTCGGCATGACCATCGTGTCGGGCCTGCGCAAGAACGGCGACGAGTACACGGGCGGCGAGATCCTCGACCCGAAGAACGGCAAGGTCTACAGGAGCAAGCTGAGCGTCCACGAAGGGGGCAAGAAGCTCGAAGTGCGGGGCTACGTGGGCGTGCCGATGTTCGGGCGGTCGCAGGTCTGGCTGCGCCAGGAATAACGACATTCGTAAATACAACAGGACGTGTCGTGCGCGCCACGGCCGGTGCCGCTATGCTAATCTGATGAATGTTTCATTCAACCAATTGGCATTCACATGATCTTCCTGCGGCTCCTGTCGTTCCTGATCAGCATTGTCATCCCGATGGCGCTGCCCCTCGTGCTCTCCGATGTCAGCACCCGCGGCATGCCCGGCTGGCCCGTGCTGGGCGGCCTGTTCGGCATGAGCCTCGTTTCCGGCAGCTTCCTGTACATCGCCCTGCTGGGGTCGCGCATGCGCCGGTCCATCATCCTGCGCATCCTGGGCGGCCTGCTGCTGCTGCTGCCGATGGCCGCCAGCATTGCCGTCCTGCTGACGCGTACCCAGGAAGAGATGCTGTTGGCCGGCGGCGCGCTGCTCGCGGCCTCGGTGCTGATGTTCATCAGCTTCGTCTTCCCGGGCTTCCCTGAAAGCCAGCGCCCCATGCGCAAGCGCGACCGCCAGGAGCCGGCGGTGCCCTGACGTGAACTAGGCAGGCGGGAGGTTGTCCCACAGGTCACCGGTCGGGCTGATGCGCGGCGCGGCGACGCCGAAATGCCGGTAGGCCAGCGGCGTGGCGATGCGCCCGCGCGGTGTGCGCTGCAGATAACCCTGCTGGATCAGGAACGGTTCCAGCACGTCCTCGATGGTATCCGCCGCTTCGCCGATGGCGGCCGCCAGGTTGCCGATGCCCACCGGGCCGCCGGCGAACTTGAACAGCACCGCTTCCAGCAGCTTCCGGTCCATCACGTCGAAGCCGACCGTATCCACGTCGAGCATGCGCAGCGCGCGGTCGGCCATCTCGCGCGTGATCTCGCCATTACCCTTCACTTCCGCATAATCGCGCACGCGGCGCAGCAGGCGGTTGGCGATGCGGGGCGTGCCGCGGGCGCGCTTGGCGACTTCGCGCGCGCCCTCTTCGTCGGTCGGCGCCTCCAGCAGCGCGGCGCTGCGGGCGACGATCTTCGTCAATTCCTCGACGTTGTAGAACTCCAGCCGGGCGACGATGCCGAAGCGGTCGCGCAGCGGATTCGTCAGCATGCCCGCGCGCGTCGTGGCACCGACGAGCGTGAACGGCTGCAGGTCGAGCTTCACGGAACGCGCGGCCGGGCCTTCGCCGATCATGATGTCGATCTGGTAGTCTTCCAGCGCCGGGTACAGGATCTCCTCGACCACGGGCGACAGGCGGTGAATCTCGTCGATGAACAGGACGTCGTTCGCCTCCAGGTTCGTCAGCAGCGCGGCCAGGTCGCCGGGGCGCTCCAGCACGGGGCCGGACGTCTGGCGCAGGTTGACGCCCATCTCGCGCGCGATGATGTGCGCCAGCGTCGTCTTGCCGAGGCCCGGCGGGCCGAACAGCAGCGTGTGGTCGAGCGCTTCGCGGCGCTTCCTGGCCGCGTGGATGAAGATTTCGAGCTGGTCGCGGATCTTTTGCTGGCCGACGTATTCGTCCAGATGCTTGGGACGCAACGCGCGCTCGATCGCCTCCTCGTTGGGCGAGGCCGGCGCGGCGTCGATGATGCGCTGCTCGGTGAAATTGTCGGTCTGGATGCTCATCGTGGACTTCTAAAAATTACGCCTTGGACAACGCCTTCAACGCCAGCTTGATGCCGTCGGACACGCTGGTCCCGGCCGGCATGTTCTTGATGGCGATGAGGGCTTCCTTGTCAGAATACCCCAAAGCCAGCAGCGCATTGAGCACGTCTGCCTGCGCATCGTCGTGCGGCGTGCCGGCCGCGACGCCAATGTCGGCGCCCAGCTTGCCCTTCAGTTCCAGCAGCAGGCGCTCGGCCGTCTTCTTGCCGATGCCCGGCACCTTGACCAGGCGCCCCGCTTCCTGCAACGTCACGGCCTGGGCGAGATCGTTCACAGTCATGCCGGACAGGATGGACAATGCCGTGCGCGCGCCGACGCCGGTGATCTTGATCAGCTGGCGGAACACGGCGCGCTCGTTCGCCGACCCGAAGCCGAACAGCAGGTGCGCATCCTCGCGCACGACGTAGTGCGTGAACAGCGTGACCTTCTCGCCCGTGTGCGGCAGGTTGTAGAACGTGCTCATCGGTACGTCGACTTCATAGCCGACGCCCTGGCAATCGACGAGCACCTGCGGCGGGTTCTTTTCCAGCAGGACTCCGGAGAGACGACCGATCATGGTGACCTTTCAATAATTAGACGAGGCGGCCGCGCTTCATGTGCAGCGTCGGCTTTTTCGGATTGCCAGGTGCGAGCGTGCCGATCAGTGCCAGCGCATCCTGGCTGTTGGCATGGCAGATGGCAATGCCGAGCGCGTCGGCCGCATCCGCGCCCGGCAGGCCCGGCAGCTTGAGCAGGCGCGCGACCATGTCCTGCACCTGCGCCTTGACGGCCTTGCCCGTGCCGACAACAGCTTGCTTGACCTGCGTGGGCGTGTACTCCGCCACGTCGAGGTCGGCGCCGACGAGGGCCGTGATCGCGGCGCCGCGCGCCTGGCCGAGCAGCAGGGTCGACTGCGGATTGACGTTGACGAAGACTTTTTCGATGGCCGCGCAGGCCGGCTGGTAGGTGGCGACGATTTCGCTGACGCCGGTCAGGATGACTTTCAGCCGCGGCGGCAGCGCGCCTTCGGTGCCCGTCTTGATGGTGCCGGACGCGATGTAGCGCAACCGGTTGCCTTGCTTTTCAATGACGCCGAACCCTGTCGTACGCAGGCCCGGGTCGATGCCGAGAATAATCATTATCGAATGTTATACCGGCGCGGGTGTTTCGTGGGAAAAATACTGTGCAAAAACACAGGTCGAGGCAACAACGTTGCCTCGACCATTCGCCAATTAATGGCGGAAGTGACGCGTACCAGTATAGAGCATGACCACGCCACGTTCATCCGCCGCGTCGATCACTTCCTGGTCGCGCATCGAGCCGCCCGGGTGGATGACGCAGGTCGCGCCCGCGTCGGCGACGACATCGAGACCGTCGCGGAACGGGAAGAACGCATCCGACGCCACGGCCGAGCCCACCAGCGACAGCCCGGCGTTCTGCGCCTTGATCGAGGCGATGCGCGCGGAGTCGATGCGGCTCATCTGGCCGGCGCCCACGCCGAGGGTCATGCCGCCGGCGCAGAACACGATCGCGTTCGATTTGACGTACTTGGCCACGCGCCAGGCGAACATCAGGTCCTGCAGCTGCTGCGGGGTCGGCTGCTTTTTCGACACGACGCGCAGGTCGCCCATGCCGACGTTCTTCGCGTCCGGCGACTGCACGAGCAGGCCGCCACCCACGCGCTTGACGTCGTACACGTTCTGGCCGTCGCCCAGGGCGATTTCCAGCAGGCGCACGTTCTGCTTGGCCGACATGATCTGCAGCGCTTCGGCCGTGAACGCCGGGGCGATCAGGACTTCCACGAACAGCTTGGCGATGGCTTCCGCCGCCGGGCCGTCGACCGGCACGTTGAAGGCGATGATGCCGCCGAAGGCCGAGGTCGGGTCGGTCTTGAGGGCGCGCTGGTAGGCGTCCAGCGCGTCGGCGCCGATCGCGACGCCGCACGGGTTCGCGTGCTTGATGATCACGCAGCCGGCCGGCATGTTGAAGCCGCCCAGCGACTTGACGCATTCCCAGGCCGCGTCCGCATCGGCGATATTGTTGTACGACAGTTCCTTGCCCTGCAGCTGGCGGTAGTTGGCCAGGCTGCCGGTGGCCGGCACGAGGTCGCGGTAGAACGCGGCCGTCTGGTGCGGGTTTTCGCCGTAGCGCATGTCCTGGACTTTTTCGAAGTGCAGGTTCAGCGTCTGCGGGTAGGCGGCGCGGTTCGTGTGATCCTTGTCCGGGCCAAGGCTCGTCAGGTAGTTCGTGATGGCGGCGTCGTATTGCGCCGTGTGCGCGAACACTTTCTTGGCCAGGCGGAATTTCGTCTCGTAGCCGACGCTGCCGGCCGCTTCGCCGGTACCTTTCATCTCGGCCAGCACCGGACCGTAGTCGGCCGGGTCGACGATGACGACGACGTCGCGGTGGTTCTTGGCCGCCGAGCGCAGCATGGTCGGGCCGCCGATATCGATGTTCTCGATCGCGTCTTCCAGCGAGCATTGCTCCTTGGCGACGGTGGCCTGGAACGGGTACAGGTTGACCACCACCATGTCGATCTGCGGGATGCCGTGCTCTTCCAGCTTGGCAACGTGTTCCGGGAAGTCGCGGCGGGCCAGGATGCCGCCGTGGACCTTCGGATGCAGCGTCTTCACGCGGCCATCGAGCATTTCCGGGAAGCCAGTGTAGTCGGCGACTTCGGTGACCGGCACGCCATTGTCCTGCAACAGTTTGGCGGTACCGCCAGTGGACAGGATGTTCACGCCGAGGGCGGACAGCGCACGCGCGAAATCGAGGACGCCGGTTTTGTCGGAAACGGAGATGAGTGCTTGTTTGATCATGGGAGTGGCCTGTTGAAAAAAATCTGGACGGGCTCGCGCACGCCGGACAAAGGGCCCGACGCACGCCTGCACGCCCCGGCCCCTCCGCCGGCGCTTACAGCAGCCCGTGCTCCTGCAACTTCTTGCGTAATGTATTGCGATTAATGCCCAGCATCTGGGCGGCATGCGACTGATTGCCCTCCGCCCGCGTCATCACCACTTGCAGGATCGGTTTTTCGACGGTCAGGAGCATCATGTCGTAGATGTTCGTCGGTTTCTGCTCGCCCAGGTCGTTGAAATAGTCTTCGAGGCTTTTTTGAACGACTTCCTGGATACTTTCTTTGCTCATGGTTTACAGCTTCATCCTGGTTAAATGCTGCTTTTGGCAGCGTTTGTCTCCGACGTTCTTCTAATTGTTGTTTAAAGGAGTCTCGGAAACCGTCGCGAGCGGCAGTAATTTTGTTCGAGAAGCACAGCTGTACGCTAGTACAGCGAGCATCGCAGGACAAAATGGCAACGCGCAGCAGGTTTACGGGCCTCCTTTTAGGCGGCAATCGCGTCATCGTCAGGATGCGCGGGCCGGTATTGTAACCGGTCGCCATACCGGTGTTGCGATTTAAAAAACTCATCGACGGCGGATAATTGTTCAGCGGTCGATTCCAAACGGTTCATGCGCTGGCGGAATTCTTCGCCGCCGGGCAGGTCTTCGACATACCAGCCGATGTGCTTGCGCGCCGTGCGCACGCCCAGGTATTCGCCGTAAAAGGCGTAGTGGGCCGGCAGGTGTTCGTGCATCAGCTCACGCACCTCGTCCACCAGCGGCGGCGGCAGGTACGCCCCCGTGCGCAGGAAGTAATCGATTTCGCGACAGATCCAGGGACGGCCCTGGGCGGCGCGGCCGATCATCACCGCATCGGCGCCGGTGTAATCCAGCACGAACTTCGCCTTGTCCGGCGTCGTGATGTCGCCGTTCGCCACGACGGGTATCTTCACGGCGGCCTTGACGGCGGCGATGGTGTCGTACTCCGCATCGCCCTTGTAGCCGTCGGCGCGGGTGCGGCCGTGCAGGGTCAGCATCGCGATGCCGGCCTCCTCGGCCATGCGGGCGATCGTCAGCGCGTTCTTGTTTTGGCGATCCCAGCCGGTGCGGAATTTCAGGGTGACGGGGACATCGACGGCGTTCACGACGGCGTCCAGGATGCGCTGCACGAGGTCTTCGTGCTGCAGCAGCGCCGAACCGCACCAGTTATTGCACACCTTCTTGACCGGACACCCCATATTGATGTCGATGATCTGGGCGCCGCGCTCGACGTTGAACCTGGCGCATTCGGCCAGGTCGTGCGGGTCGGCACCGGCGATTTGCACGGCCTTCGGCTCCATCTCGCCCGCATGGTCCGTGCGCCGCGACGATTTCTCGCTGGCCCACAGGCGCGGATTCGACGCGGCCATCTCGGACACCGCATAGCCCGCGCCCAGCGTCTTGCACAGCTGGCGGAACGGACGATCGGTCACCCCGGCCATCGGGGCGACGAAGACATTGTTACGCAGCGTATAAGGACCAATTTGCACGGCAGAAAATTCACGGGAAGCGACGGGAACTCGCTATTTTACCCGAAGCGCTGCTCAATTTATCAGCACATTTTTTTATGGGATTGTTGCGCACGCGCCAGAAAACGCTTGCCAACCCCACCAGCATGCCTTTTAGGGAAGCTCGTCGAGCACGGCCGGACGCAGGTGATCGACCTCGCCCCAGCTACCCAGGACGAGGCTGCGATCGGCCGGGTCGAAGCGGAAACGGTTGATGCTGGCGTTGTAGACCTTGAAGTCGCGCGGCGTCTCCAGCGGCAGCCCGCGCGCCAGGCGGTAGGCACATTCCAGCACGCCGCCATGCGCGACGAGCGCGATCGTCTTGCCGGGATGGTCCGCCGCCAGCGCGAGGATGGCGCCGGTCGCGCGGTCGAAGAACGACCGGAAGCTCTCGCCCACGTTGCGGCCCGGCGGCAGTTGCGCATCGACGTCGCGCGCCTGCCAGGCGGCGAATTCACGTGGGAAACGTTCTTCGATCTCGCTGTACAGCAAGCCTTCGAAGCCGCCATAGCCGCGCTCGCGCAGCGCCGGGTCGATGGCCACCGTCAGTCCGCGGCGGTCAGCCACGGCCTGGGCGGTCTGGTGGGCCCGGCGCAAGTCGCTCGCGACGATGAGGTCGAGAGGCTCGCCCGCGAGCGCGCCCGCCAGCAGTGCGGCCTGGCGCTCGCCTTCGTCGTTCAGTGGAATGTCCAGGTGGCCTTGCAGGCGGCGTTCGGCGTTCCAGGCCGTTTCGCCGTGACGGATCAGGAGGATGTCGGTGGGTGCTGCGGATGCGTTCGTTGTCGTCATGCGGATGCGCCGCTCCGCACCGCGGAGCGATCATTCAAGCGTAGCTTGTCAAAAAAATCAGGAAGGCTGGCCGATCAGGTTGCCCGTCACGTCCGGGTTCAGCGAGTACACGCCGAAGATCTTCGCCTCGTCCAGGATGTGCCCCGTGATGGCCAGGCGCACTTCCTTGCCCGTGAAGCGGCCCGCCAGCGGCAGGCGCGGGATGTCGAGGGCGTACAGCGTAAAGACATAGGTGTGCACGCGTTCGTCGTTCCATGGGGGGCACGGGCCGTCGTAGCCATAGTATTCGCCGGCCATGTCCGGGTCGTTCGCGAACCAGCCCGTGTAATCGTTGATGCCGTGGCGGAGCTGGTGTTCCGTGCCGTTCTTGATCGTGAACGGCACCAGCGGCCCGCTCTTGCCGCCCGGCGTGACCATGTCCGAGAACTTGCCCTCGGCGAAGGATTTCAGGCACACGGGAATGTCGACGAGGGACCAGTGATAGAAGTCCGTGCGCGGCAGCGCATCGGGCACGGTCCGGCCCTCCTTGTTCACGTCCGTGCCGTCCGTCGGCACGTCGATGTCGTGCACGAGCAGGACCAGCGACTGCGTACCGGCCGGCACGTCGTCCCAGGCGATGTGCGGGCTGCGGTTGGTCGACAGCTTGATGTGGTTGCCGGGATCCATCTCGGCGAACGCACATCTGGGCGGAATCATGTCGCCCTCGGTAAAGGAATCGCTCCAGATCTTCATGTTCTTTCTCCCTGCATCCTTAGCCTCAGACTCTCGCCGCGGCGCGCGGTTTCCGGTTTCAGTGCGCGACACGGGGTGGATCAATGCGCAGCCAGAACGTCACCGGTCCGTCATTGATCAGCGCCACCTTCATGTCGGCGCCGAAACGACCCGTTTCGACGATACCGTGACGCTCGCGCGCCTGGCGCACGACATGGTCGAACAGCCGGCGTCCGTCCTCGGGTGCGGCGGCAGGCGAAAACGACGGGCGGGTGCCGGAGCGGGTGTCCGCCGCCAGCGTAAACTGCGGCACGAGCAGCAGGCCGCCCGCCACGTCCGTCAAGCTGCGGTTCATCTTGCCGGCGTCGTCGGCAAACACGCGGTAGGTCAGGAGTTTCGCGAGCAGCGCGTCGGCTTCCCGCTCGGTGTCGCCCTTTTCCGCGCACACGAGCACCATCAGGCCGCGCCCGATCGCACCCGTGACCTCGCCGTCGACCGTGACGCTGGCCTCGCCGACCCGTTGCAGCAGGCCGATCATGCGCTCAAAGTCACGCGGGCGAACTTGCGCTTGCCGACCTGTAGCACGAACGTGCCGGCCTGCACCTGCAGCGCCTTGTCGGAGACGACCGTGCCGTCGATGCGCACGCCGCCCTGGTCGATCATGCGCATCGCTTCCGAGCTGGAGGCGCACAAGGCCGTCTGGCGCAGCAGTTGCGGCAGGCCCAGCGGTGCGCCCGAGACGGCCACTTCCGGCACGTCGTCCGGAATGCCGCCCTTGGAGCGGTTGACGAAGTCGGCCAGCGCATCCTCGGCCGCCTGCTGCGAGTGGAAGCGGGCGACGATTTCCTGGGCCAGCGCCACCTTCGCATCGCGCGGGTTGCCGCCGCCCGCCACCTCGGCTTTCAGAGCGGCCAGGTCCTGGATCGAACGGAACGACAGCAGCTCGTAGTACTTCCACATCATCACGTCCGAGATGCTCATCAGCTTGCCGAACATCGTGTTGGCCGGTTCCGTGATGCCGATGTAGTTGTTCTTGGACTTGGACATCTTCTCGACGCCGTCCAGGCCTTCCAGCAGCGGCATCGTCAGGATGCACTGAGGTTCCTGGCCGTAATCTTTCTGCAGTTCACGGCCGACCAGCAGATTAAATTTCTGGTCCGTTCCACCCAGCTCAAGATCCGCTTTCAAAGCGACGGAATCATAGCCTTGCATCAAAGGATAGAGGAACTCATGGACCGAGATCGGAGTCCCACTCTTGTAGCGCTTGGTAAAGTCGTCGCGCTCCATCATGCGGGCCACGGTGTAGCGCGAGGCGAGCTGGATCATGCCGCGCGCGCCGAGGGCGTCGCACCATTCGGAGTTGTAGCGGATTTCCGTGCGCGCCGGGTCGAGCACAAGCGACGCCTGCTTGAAATAGGTGGTGGCGTTCGCTTCGATCTGCTCGCGGGTCAGCGGCGGACGGGTCGCGTTGCGGCCCGACGGGTCGCCGATCATCGACGTGAAATCGCCGATCAGGAAGATCACCTGATGGCCCAGGTCCTGCAGCTGGCGCAGCTTGTTCAGCACCACCGTGTGGCCCAGGTGCAGGTCGGGCGCCGTCGGGTCCAGGCCCAGCTTGATGCGCAGCGGGGTGCCGCTCTGTTCCGAACGGGCCAGTTTCTGGGCAAATTCGCTCTCGATCAGCAGCTCGTCCACACCGCGCTTGGTGATGGCGAGGGCTTCCTGGACGGCGTCGCTCAGGGGCAGAGGAGCCGGACCGGCTGCTGGCGTTGCAATTTTTGCATTACCAGAAATTTCTGGAGAAGTCATAAAAAATTTGTAGGAAAAGGACTAAAGCGGTTGTAAGACCCGGTATTTTGATATAATTCGCGATCCCGTCAATCTTGCCGCACGAAAAGTTTCAACGACAACACTAATAACAACGACAAAAAAATCACGGTGTCTTGGGCTGTTCAAGCGGTAAATTTTAACTGATTGCATGAACCCATTACAGAAAATCGCCGGCAAGCGCTGGTTTGGCCTGGCTGAAACGAGCCGCAAAACCCGCATCGTCGCCGGGGGTGCCGCAGCCCTGGCACTGTGCGCCTTCGGCGCCACCGCAGTCGCCCCGATCGCTCCGGACGCGTCGGACATGCCGGTCAAATCAGTCGCGCAAGACCTGCAACTGCCGAACCTGGCAGACCAGATCGCCGCCCTCCAGCAAGACCAGCAGCAATTCATCCACGAAGAACGCATCCGTGCCGGCGACTCGCTCGGCACCGTGTTCAACCGCCTCGGCATCGAAGACCAGCAAGCCCAGGCCTTCGTCCGCAGCGACAAGACCGCCCGCTCCATCCTCTCGCTCAAGACCGGCAAGCGCATCCAGGCCGAGACCGACGAGAACGGCCTGCTGCTGACCCTGCACGCGACGATCGCCGACAAGGACCAGTTCAAGACCGTCACCATCACGCGCAAGGGCGACAAATTCGTATCGAATTCCGCGCCTGCACAGCTCGAGCGCCGCGTTGAGATGCGTTCGCGCAACATCAACAGCTCGCTGTACGCCGCCACCGACGATGCCGTCGACGGCAGCCAGATCCCCGATTCCGTCGTCAACCAGATCATCGAGATGTTCTCGACGAGCATCGACTTCCGCTCGGACCTGAAGCGCGGCGACCGTTTCAACGTCGTCTACGAAACCTTCTGGCTGGATGGCGAGATGGTGCGCACGGGCCGCATCCTGGCCGGCGAATTCGTCAACCGCGGCGTCGCCTACCAGTCCGTCTGGTACGAAGACCCCGTCACCCACCAGGGCGGTTACTACAGCCTGGACGGCAAGTCGCTGAAGAAGGCATTCCTGAAGTCGCCGGTGGCGTTCAACCGCATCTCGTCGGGCTTCTCGATGCGCGTGCACCCGGTGTTCGGCACCTGGAAGAAGCACGAAGGCGTCGACATGGCCGCACCGATGGGTACCCCGATCAAGGCATCGGGCGACGGCGTCGTCGAATTCGTCGGCACCCAGAACGGCTACGGCAACTTTGTCGTGCTCAAGCACTGGTCCAACTACAGTACCGCGTACGGCCACATGAGCCGCTTCGCCAGCGGCCTGCACCGCGGCCAGAAAGTGTCGCAGGGCGACGTGATCGGCTACGTGGGCACGACGGGCTGGGCAACGGGCCCGCACCTGCACTACGAATTCCGCATCGGCGGCCGCGCCACCGACCCGATGGCAATGAAGAACCTGCAGCAGCAGCCGCTGACGCCGGGCGAAATGACCCGCTTCAAGATGGCCGCGGCCGAGATGTCGCACCGCTTCTCGCTGCTGTCGCCGGCCGGTAACGCGATGGCTGCGCGCTGATCCTTCAGCGTCGTTCAACGAACGCCTTGCACGTCGACATGCGTGCAAGGCGTTTTGCTTTCAGGAGTCGATAATGGCATCCACTCTCTACATCGGGCTGATGTCCGGCACCAGCCTGGACGGCGTCGACGGCGTGCTGGCCGATTTCAACGGCCGCGGCATCCGCACGCTGGACGCTGCCTTCACGCCCTTCCCGGCCGACCTGCGCGCCGAACTGATGGCCTTGCAGGCCGCCAGCGCCAACGAACTGGAGCGTGAAGCGCTGGCCGCCAACGCGCTGGCCCGTTGCTACGCCGAGTGCGTCAAGACGTTGGCCGCCGCGGCGCCGGGCCCGGTCCGCGCCGTCGCCGTGCACGGCCAGACGATCCGCCACCGCCCCGAACTGGGTTTTACCCGCCAGACCAATAATCCGGCGCTGCTGGCGGAACTGGCCGGCATCGACGTCATCGCCGACTTCCGCAGCCGCGACGTCGCCGCCGGCGGCCAGGGCGCCCCGCTCGTCCCCGCGTTCCACGAAGCCCGGTTCGGCAAGCGCAACCAGGTGCGCGCCGTCGTCAACATCGGCGGCATCGGCAACATCAGCGTGTTGCACGGCGACGGCCGCGTGACCGGCTACGACACCGGCCCCGGCAACGTGCTGATGGACCTGTGGATCGCACGCCACCAGGGCAAGGCCTACGACCAGGACGGCGCCTGGGCCGCGACGGGCACCGTCGACGCGCCCCTGCTCGACCTGCTGTTGGATGAACCCTATTTCCGCCAGCCGCCGCCCAAGAGCACGGGCCGCGACCTGTTCCACGCGGACTGGCTCGATGGGAAGCTGGCGCAGCGGCCGGGAGTCTCACCCGCCGACGTGCAGGCCACCCTGACGCGCCTGACGGCGGTGACGATCGCCCACGCCATCCAGGCGGAGGCCGACGCGCAAGCCGTCTACGTGTGCGGCGGCGGTGCCTATAACGGCGTGCTGCTGCGCGACCTCGCCGACGCGCTCGGCGGTACTATCCCGGTCGCGTCGACGGCGACGCTGGGCGTCGCGCCGAACCGCGTGGAAGCCCTCGCGTTCGCGTGGCTCGGCTATCGCTTCCTGCGCCGCCAGCCGGGCAACCTGCCGGCCGGTCTCG
>NZ_JBKYMO010000069.1:0-17645 GCF_047302915.1 Massilia sp. CT11-108
CCGTCCCGGTCGAGCAGCAGGATCGCCGTCTCGCCGCGCGTCGAACCTCGACGCGCTGATGCAACGGGACGGCGCCGACCGCACCCTCGTCTCCGACCTGTTCGTCTCCTCGATCAGCCAGCGCCATGCGGTCGCCATCCAGGTGCCGGTGCACGTGGACGGCACCCTGCGCTACTTCCTCGCCATGAGCATGAACGCCGCCCAGCTGCAGGCGCTGCTGGGTGAACAGCGCTTCCCACCCGACTGGCAGGCCGCCATCGTCGACCGCACCGGCCGGCTGATCGCGCGCTCGATCGACCCGGACCAGTACCGGGGCCGCTCGGTCAGCGAGGTGGCGCTGGCCCAGTTCGCCGCCCACCGCGAAGGCGTGTTCTCGAACAGGAACCTGGCCGGCATTCCCGTGCAGGCCTTCTTCAGCACCGTGCCCTCGTCGAACTGGAAAGTCCTCGTCAGCATTCCGACGGAAGACCTGCGCCGCGTGCCCCTGCATGCGGCGGCCTTCCTGGCGGCCATCATGGCCGTCATGCTCGTGCTGGCATCGGTGGCCGCGCGCTGGTTCGCGCGCCGCGCCGCGATCCCGATCGAATACCTGGGCCGCAGCGCCGCGGACCTGGGCGCCGGCCGCGAAGTGCATTACCGGCCGCAGGGCATCGTCGAGATCGACGCCGTGGCGCAGCGCATGGCCGACGCGAGCCGCCAGATCCTGACCGCGCAGGCCGACCTGGAGCAGCGCGTGGCGGAGGCCGTGGCGGCCAGCGAGCGCGCCCAGAGCGCCCTCGTGCGCGGCCAGAAGCTGGAAGCCCTCGGCCGCCTCACGGGCGGCATCGCGCACGAATTCAACAACCTGCTGCAGACGCTGACGACCGCGCTGCAGCTCGCGTCCCTGACGGCGAACCAGCCCAAGGTGCTGAGCCTGATCGACACATGCAAGCGCACCGTCAGCCGCGCCACCGCGCTGACGACCCGCCTGGGGTCGTTCGGCCGCGTGCAGGATGCGCGTTTGCTGACGGTCGACCCGGGCGAGCAGGTGCGCGGGTCTGTCCAGCTGCTGCGCGGCGTGCTGCGCCAGGGCACGCGCATGGAAGTGCATTGCGAGGACGACCTGTGGCCCGTCACCGTCGACCCCGTACAATTCGACCTGGCCCTGTTGAACCTGGCGATCAATGCGCGCGACGCCATGCCGGACGGCGGCCGGCTCGGCGTCGGCGTGCGCAACTGCTCCCTCGAACCGACCATGGAACGCACGGGCGGCGACTACGTGTGCGTGAGCGTGACGGACACGGGCATCGGCATGCCGCCCGACGTGCAGGCGCGCGCGCTCGACCCGTTCTTCACGACGAAACCGCCGGGCCAGGGCTCCGGCCTCGGGCTGCCCCAGGCCTACGCATTCGCCACGCAGTCGCGCGGCTGGCTGACCCTGGCGAGCACGGTCGGCGCCGGCACCACCATCGAGATCTACCTGCCGCGCTCGCTGCAACCGTTGTCGGCCACGGCGGCGCGCACTGACAGCCAGGCGCCGGGACACGGCAGCGGGCGCGTGCTGTTCGTCGAAGACGATCCGCTCGTGCGCGAAGCGGTCGTGCGCGGCCTGGAAGACTGCGGCTTCGACGTGATGGTGGCGCCGGACGGCGACAAGGCGCTCGCCATGCTCGACGCCGGCCTCGACGCCGACGTCGTGTTTTCCGACATCGTCATGCCCGGCAAGGTCAGCGGCATCGACCTGGCCGGCATCCTGCACGAGCGCCGCCCCGGCCTGCCGGTCGTCCTCGCCACGGGCTACACCGACCAGCGCGCCGTCATCCCGGGCGTGCAGGTCCTCGCCAAACCGTACGAGATCGACCAGCTGGTCGAACTGCTGGCCAACCTCTCCGGCAACCGCTGACCTTTACAGTGTCAGCGTGACCTGCTCGCCGGCCACGGCGACCGTGCATCTGGTCGCGCCCGCCGTACGGCCCGGTGCCGTGCTGCAGTCGGCGCTGACCTGCTTGCCCTGCCAGGTGCCGTCGAACTTGCCGTCGCCGTGCAACAGCGACACGTGGTCGTCGATGACCTTGTCGCCGTTGACGAAGATGCGCACGCCGGAGCAGTCGATCAGCGCGCCCTGGATATCCAGCTTGCCGTCGCGGCTCGTGTAGTGATTTCCGGTTACCGGCGATAGCGCCGCGCAGCCGGACATTGTGACGGCCAGCGCGGCCGCGATCATGAACTTTGTTGACATTTTTGTGTAATCTCCGCTTATCTGCGCGGTTCTCTTCAGGAAACCTTGAAATCATAACCGTATTTACTGAAAGATTAATATTCAAAAATTGCAATAAGCATGCTTTTTTTTGCAATGCAAACTGGATGTTTTTACTCGTATTGCAATTTCCATATGGAAACTATTGGTTGCAGCCAGGCTGGCGTAGAATGGACCGCATCAAGGAGACGATCATGCAGACTCTGCCCCTGAGAATCGGCGCCGGCCAGGACCTGCGCGCCGTGCTCGACGCCCTCGTCGCGCAACACCACGTGGACGCCGCGTTCGTCCTGCAAGGCATCGGCAGCCTGGCGGTCGCCCGGTTGCGCTTCGCGGGCCGGCCGGAATTCACGGAACTGCGCGGCGACCTGGAAATCCTCACGCTGGGCGGGTCGTTGTCGCCGGACGGTCCGCACCTGCACGCGAGCGTGGCCGACGACGGCGGCCGCGTCATCGGCGGCCACCTCGGCCCCGGCTGCATCGTGCGCACGACGGCCGAGGTGCTCGTGGCGCTGCTGCCGCGCCACCGCTTCCGCCGCGAATTCGATCCGGCCACGGGGTTCGACGAGTTGTTCGTGAAGGCCTAATGTCCGTTTCCGCACTGAACGATCCAGTGCGCGGCCGTACTCTGGCGGTAAATACTTCCGCAGAGACCGATCATGACCACGCACATTCCGGACGAAGATCCGACCCAGCCCAAGCCCGCCCCCCTGTCGCTCGCCGCGTGGAAACACTTCGTCAACGTCGCCAGGCCCTACTGGCTGGGCGATGAAAAAAGCAGGGCCTGGACCCTGCTGCTGCTGTTGATCGTGCTGATGCTGGTCGACACCAAGCTCGCGGTCATGCTGAACAACCAGACCGGAGAATTGACGTCGGCGCTGGCCGGCAAGGACGCCGGCCGCTTCTGGACCTCGGTGCGCGCCTGCCTGTTCATCCTCGCGTTCGCCGTGCCGACCTACGCCTTTTACTACTACATGCGCGACGTGTTCGCGAACCAGTGGCGGCGCTGGCTCACCGGCCGCTTCCTCGACGGCTATCTGCAGGACCGCAAATACTACGCGCTGGGCGCCGGTAACGAGATCGACAATCCGGACCAGCGCATCAGCGAGGACATCAACACGTTCACGGGCCGGTCGATCAATTTTCTGCTGATTTTCCTCGGCTCGGCCATGCAACTGGTCGCGTTCAGCACCGTGCTGTGGTCGATCTCGCACCTGCTCGTCGCCGTACTGGTGGCCTATGCGGTGATGGGCAATATCGTCGCCCTGTACTTCTTCGGCAGTCCGCTGATCCAGCTGAATTTCTGGCAGTTGCGGCGCGAGGCCGACTTCCGCTTCAGCCTGATGCGCCTGCGCGAGAATGCCGAGTCGATCGCGTTCTACCGGGGTGAAGCGCAGGAGCGCACGCACATCGACAGCCGCTTCGACAAGGTCATCCGCAACTTTGCGCGGCTGATCAGGAAACAGCGCGCGCTGAATTTCTTCCAGCGCACGTTCAGCCAGCTCACCGTGGTGCTGCCCTACGTGCTGCTGGCCGGCGGCGTGCTGTCGGGCGAGCTGGAAGTGGGCGCCGCGACGCGCGCCGCCGGCGCCTTTACGGCCGTGCTCGGTGCGGTGGGCGTCATCGTCGACAACTTCGAGAGCCTCAGCCGTTTCGTGGCAGGCATCGGCCGCCTGCAAGCCCTGTCCAACCTCGTGCTGCCCGGTGCGCAGCCTGCCGCCGAAGACCGACACCCGCGCATCGCGATGCGGCCCGGCACGCACTTCGCGCTGGAAGCCGTGACCTTGCATCCGCCGCAATCGGACCGCGTCCTCATCAAGGAACTGAGCCTCGTGCTGAAGCCCGGCGACGCTTTGTTGATCACCGGCGCCAGCGGCTGCGGCAAGAGTTCGCTGCTGCGCGCGATCGCGGGGCTGTGGCGCACGGGCAGCGGCACGATCCAGCATCCGCCGCTGGAAGACGTGTTCTTCCTGCCGCAGCAGCCGTATCTGCAGCCCGGCACCCTGCGCAGCCAGCTCATCTATCCCAGCGTGCACCGCGACCTGAGCGACGAGCAGCTGCTCGACATCCTGCAACAGGTGCACCTGCCCGCACTGGCCGACCGCGTGGGCGGCCTCGATGCCGTGCACGACTGGAGCAAGCTGCTGTCGGTCGGCGAGCAGCAGCGTCTCGCCTTCGGCCGCGTGCTGGTGCACGCGCCGCGGATCGTCATCCTGGACGAGGCGACGAGCGCGCTCGACAGCGCCAATGAAACCGCGCTGTACGCGCGCCTGCGCGCCAGCGGCGCGACCCTCGTCAGCATCGCCCACCGCGAAGCCGTGCTGCGTCACCACACGCACGTGCTGAAGCTGGCGGGCGACGGGTCGTGGGAAGTCAGCGAAGCCGGCGGATTCGAGTTCGACCAGCCCGTGGCCGACGCCGGGCCGGCACCGGTGCGGCCAGCGGCCGTCGCGACGTTCGTCGGCTAGACTTCACACCACGGCGGCGCCGACCGGCTCGGGCCGCCGCGCAAGCAGGTGGGACAGCCGCTGCAGACCCGCCTGCAAGCGTCCGCGGTCCTTGATGCTGCCCAGGGAGATCCGGATGGCATTCGCCGACCCGGCGCCGGTTGCGAATGCCTCCGCCGGCGTGACCGCGATGCCCTCGCGCTCGGCCGCACGCGCCAGCTGCGCGGCGGTCCAGTACGCCGGCAACTCGAGCCATACATGCAGGCCGTCTCCGGCCCCGCTGTACCGCCCCGCCAGGATATCGCGGGCCATCCGGTGGCGCAGGCGGGCCTCGTTGCGGACGCCTTCCATCAACCGGTCCGCCGAACCGTCGAGGATCCACTGCGTGGCCAGTGCGGCCGTCAGTGGCGCGACCATCAGCGCAAATGACCTGAGTGCGGCCAGGAACCGTTCGCGTACGTGCGGGTCGCGTACGAGCACGAAGGCGACCCGCAAGCCGGGCGTCAGGCATTTCGACAGGGTCGAGATGTAGACCACCTGGTCCGGGGCAAACGTGGCAACGGGTGGCGGCGGGGCGGCGGCAAGGCGCCAGTACGGATCGTCCTCGACGATGCGGACATCGCAGCGCTGCGCGATCCCGGCGAGCGCCTTGCGCCGGCGTTCCGGCATGGTGACGGCGGTCGGGTTCTGCAAGGTCGGATTGAGGTAGACCAGCCCGGGCTTGTGCCGGCGGCACGCCTCCTCGAGCATCTCGGGCACCATCCCGTGCCGGTCCGCTTCCACCGCGATGACCTGCCGGCCGAACTGGGTGGCCGCGGCCAGCAGGCCGGGATACGTCGTCGGCTCCGCCAGGATGACATCGCCGGGCGCCGTCAGCGCAAGGATCAACGCGGCGATCGCCGCCTGCGCACCCGGACAGACGACGACGTGCCCCGCATCCGGATGGCCGAACATCGGTGCGAGCCATGTGGCGCCGGCCTTGCGGTCGGAGTCGCTGCCCCCGCCCAGGTGGTAATTCATCAGCGCTGTGTTATCGGCCCGCATCAGGACTTGCGACAGACCCTGTTTCAACATGTCGTCGAAGTCCACGCCATCCGGCGGCGGCGGGGTGTTCATGCTCAGGTCGAGGACAGCGGTCAATTCGACTTTCGGCGCCGCGACATACGTGCCGCGGGCGCCGCGGCCCTCCAGCAGGTTGCGGCGCCTCGCTTCGTCGTAGGCGCGCGTGACCGTCGTCAGGTCGACGTCCAGCTGTGCCGCCAGCCGGCGCTGCGGAGGCAGCCGGTCGCCCGGCCTCAGCGAACCGTCCGCCACCGCCGCCTGCAATGCCTCCGCAATCTGCAGGAAACGCGGCCCGCCATGCGCGGCCAGGCGCGGCAACCAGGTGGGCAAATCGTCATCTTGTATGGATTTCAACTGGGACATTTTGTCTCGATGTATGGAGATTGCTTTTGCGTAGTATGTGGGTATTCGACGATGGTTCAAACACAAAAATCATGGAATGGATCCCGGTAGTCTTCGTTGTGTTCAAGTTTCTCGTGTTAGCCACGGGGATGTTCTTCGCCATCAAGTGGCATTACGACCAGGGGAAGAAGGGAAAAGTGCAAGAGCGGCGCGCGGTGCTGCGCGCGAGCGGCAAGGTGGCCGCACTCTTCGTGGTGATACTCGTGGGCCTCGGGCTCGTCACCTTCGCCCTTGCCAGGGTGCTCGGCCTGGACCTGGGCTACCCGTGATGCCGCCCCGCCGCGCAGACTAGAATACCTGTCCGACAACGCACCCGAAGGACGCCCATGACCCTGCTGAACTTTTCCCAACCGGCGCTCGACGACGCCACCCTCGCCGCCGTGACCGACACGATGAAGACCGGCTGGATCGCCAGCGGCCCGCGCGTCCTGGCATTCGAGCGCGCGCTGTCCGGGACCTTTGGCGGCCGTCCCACACGCACGCTGACGTCGGCCACGGGGGCGATGGAACTGGCGCTGCTGGCGTGCGGCATTGGTTCCGGCGACGAGGTGATCACGTCCACGCAAAGCTTTTTCTCGACGATGAACATGATCGTCAAGGTCGGCGCCCGCCCCGTGTTCGTCGACTGCGACCTCGTCACGCGCGCGATCGACCTCGACCAGGTGGCGGCCGCCATCACGCCGCGCACGAAGGCAATCGTGCCCACGCACTTCCCCGGCGCCCTGGGCGACATGGACGCGCTGTACGCGCTGGCCCGGCGCCACGGCCTGCGGGTGATCGAGGACGCGGCCCTCGTGCAGGGCTCGACGTGGAAGGGACAGCCCATCGGCAGCTTCGGCGACATCGCCACGTTCTCCTTCCACCCGAATAAAAACATGACGACGATCGAGGGCGGCGCCATCGTCGTGCCCGACGACGAGACTGCAAAGCGCATCGAGGTGCTGCGCTTCCACGGCATCGAGCGCCTGGCGGACGATACGCGCGACGTCGAGGTCGCGAGCGGCAAGTACAACATGTCGGACGTGTCGGCCGCGATCGGCCTCGCGCAGCTCGCGCAACTGCCCGCCTTCCTGGCGCAGCGCCAGCGGCTGGCCGAGCGTTATTTCGACGTGTTCCCGGACATCGACGGCGCCGTGCTGCCGCCGCGCGGCGTGCCGGGCCAGAGCTGGAACATGTTCTGCGTGCTGCTGCCGTACGAGGCGCTCGGCACGACGCGGCAACGCTTCCGCGCCGCACTGCGCGAACGGGAGATCGCGACGGGCCTGTCGTACGAACCGTCGCACCTGACGACGCTCGGCCGCAGCCTCGGCTGGCGCGAAGGCCAGTTCCCGAACGCGGAACGGATCGGCCGGGAGACCGTCACGATCCCCCTGCACTGCGGGATGAACGAAGCCGACGTGGACCGCGTGTGCGCGGCCATCGCCGACAGCTTGACCTGATCAGGCAGCCTTCAGCCCGGGCCGGGCGGTCTTGCGCGGAAAGCGCAGGTGGTAGCGCAGGCCCTGCCCCGGGCTGCTCTCCACGCGCAGCGAGCCTTGCAGCACGTTCGTCGCGAGGTTGTACAGGATGTGGCCACCGAGACCGCTGCCGCCGCTGCCGCGCTTCGTCGTGAAGAACGGGTCGAACAGCTTGGCGAGCGTCTCCGCATCCATGCCCACGCCGTCGTCGGCGTAGTCGAACACGACGTGGTCGCCGTCGAGCGCCGCGTGGAGCGTGATGTGGCCGGGCTGGTCGCGCTCGAAGCCGTGCATCAGCGAGTTGACGACCATGTTGGTGACGATCTGCGACACCGCGCCCGGAAAACTCTCCAGCAGCAGGTCCTTCGGGCAGTCGACCGCGACTTCCAGCGGCCGGCCCTTCAGCTTCGGCTGCAGCGACAGCAGCACTTCGTTCAGGTACGTGCCGAGATTGAAGGTGCGGATATCGTCCGAAGACTGGTCCACCGCGACCTGCTTGAAACTGCGCACGAGGGCCGCGGCGCGCTGCGTGTTGGTGGTCAGGATGCGCAGGGACTGGTCGACGATGTCGAAGAACGCCTCCAGGCTGTCCTGGGTCATGTCCCCCGCCGCCAGCTCCTCGCGCGTGAGCTTGAGTTCCTGCACGAGGTGGCTCGTGGCCGTCACGCAGATGCCCAGCGGCGTGTTGATCTCGTGCGCGACGCCGGCCACCATCTGGCCCAGCGACGCGAGCTTTTCCTTGCGCACCAGTTCCGTTTGCGCTTCCTGCAACTGGTGCAGCGCCTGTTCGAGCGCGGCGTTCTGCTGTTCCAGGCGCTCCTTGGCCTTGCGGATGGCGCGGTCGGCCTGCATGCGCGCGATCGCCACCGCCACGTGGCTGGAGATGAAGGCCATCAGGTCCAGGTCCGCCTTCGTGTAGACGACGGTCGGGTCATAGCTCTGCACGACCAGCACGCCGTACGCCTTGTCGTTGACGAGCATCGGCGCGCCGATCCAGCTCGCGATGTCCGTGCTCCCCAGCGGGTGCTTCACCTTGCCCGCCGCGTGCAGGCGCGCGAAGCTGCCGGCGTCGTGGAGCTGCGCCTGCTTCGTCTGCAGCACGTACGACACCATGCCCATCCCGAACGGGAAGCGCTGCTGCGGCGGCACGTCGTCCTTTTCGTCGGCAAAGTACGGGATGCTGATCTCGCCCGTGTCCGGATGCGTGAGCGCGATGATGAAGTTCTTCGCCATCATCAGTTCGCCGATGATGGCGTGCAGGCTGGCCGCCAGCACGTCGGTCTCGATGGCGGAGGCCGACAGGTCCGCGATCTGGTACAGCGCATGCTGCACCTGTTCCGCGCGGCGGCGCTCGGCCACCTCGCGCGCCAGCGCGCGCGTGCGCTCCTGCACGGCGCGCTCGAGGCGGTCCATGCTCTGCAGGCCCTGCAGCGCGTTCGACACGTGGTTGGCGATCAGCGCGAACAGCGCCTGGTCTTCCTCGCTGTACGTGTACTCGGGCAGGTAGCTCTGGATGACGATGGCGCCCACGGCCTCGTGCTGCTGGTCGAGCAGCGGGCAGCCCATCCAGTGCTCGGCGATGCTGCCCGTGCCCCAGACGCCGCCATTCTCGCGCGCCCGCATTTCCTCGCCCGTCACCACGAGGGGTTGCTTGTTGAGCATGACCCACGCCGTCGGCGATTCGTCGGGCGACGCCAGCGTCACACGCTCGTCGGGGCCCGGCCCCGCGTCGCGCGAGTCGACGAAATAGACGAACCGGACCGTGTCGTCTTCCCGCTCGGCCAACGTGACGTAGAAGTTCTCCGCATACATGATGCGGCCCAGCGCGCGGTGCACGGCGCCGATGAACTCGGTGACGTCGGTACAGCTGGCGGACAGGTGCCCGATGCCCAGCAGCATGGCCTGGACCGTTTCCAGGCGGGCGAGACGGTCTTCCATCGATTCCCCTTGTCGAACAAAAAGTTACGCTCGGGAAATCTTATCAGTTCAGGCCGTCTCTGCGGGGGTTGTGTCGCGAAAATGCCTTACCGGGGCGCGCGAAACTCGTTCTCGACCCAGGTGGATGCGGAAGACGGCGACAACTTGAAATCGGGACGCACGCGCACCTGCGCCACGCGCTCGCCCATCTCGTCGAACGCGCTCAGCAGCGCATACGGATTGTCCTCGTCCGGGACGATGTCCAGCGTCACCTTCAGCTCGCCGTCGGCGGTCGAGACGACGGTGCTCTTGTGCAATTGCGCGTGCAGCTGCTGCTCGTGGCGGCGGATGACTTCGGACGCCGTCTTGACGAGCGTGTGGAAAGCCGGCGTATCGAGCGGCTTCGGGTTTTTCTTGTCGCGGCCCATGGTCCAGGGGCCGACGAGGGCCGGCTCGGATTCGCCGTCCTTGTACATGGCCACGGCCCAGCCGTCGTCGTCTTCGTTCTTGATGACGCGTGCGGTCCAGCCGTTGCCCTGCCACAGACGGGGCTCCTGCACGGGAGCATCATCGTCGTGGTCTGGGATGTCGTCGTTCATTCTTGCTTTCTCGGTCGTGCGGGCATGCGCCCAGAAGCAAGATCATAGGCGTTCGCGGCGCACTGGACAAGCGCCGCTTCCGTACCGCTAGATGATGCGCAGGTCGGGGCCGCGGGGCGGCACGATGGGTGGGCCGGGCGGCGTGCTGCGCGGGTCGATCGCCGGCGAGGGGATCTGGCTCTTGAACGGATTGATGATGATCGGTGGAATCGCCGGCGGTGCCGATGGCGGATTCTTGTGGCCGGCGGCGTACTGGATACACTGCATGGAAAGCCTCCTGCAAACAGAGCAGGCTGTCAGTATAGACCTCGAGTCCAGCATTGCAAGGCTTGATTTCCGGCCACTTTTTGCCTTACTGCAGCGCGCGGTCGAGCAGTTCGACCCAGTGCTCCACCGGCACGTCCGTCCCCGACTGCAGGTGCGTGATGCAGCCGATGTTGGCGGACACGATGCGCTCCGGCGCCGTCGCTTCCAGCCGCGCCAGCTTGTCGTCGCGCAGCCGCAGCGACACCTCCTTGTGCAGCACCGAATACGTGCCGGCCGAGCCGCAGCACAGGTGGCTGTCCGCGCACAGCCGCACGTCGACGCCCGCCGCGCGCAGCAGGTCCTCGACCTTGCCGCGGATTTTCTGGCCATGCTGCAAGGTGCACGGCGGGTGGTACGCGACCCGCTCGCCCTTCTCCCGCGTTCCGAGCTTCGCCCGCAACTTGGCCTCGAACTCGGGCAGCACTTCGCTGACGTCCTTCGCCGCGGCCGAGACGCGCGCCGCCTTGTCGGCATATGCCGGATCGCCGGCCAGCGCATGGCCGTATTCCTTGATCATCGCGCCGCAGCCGGACGCGTTGATCAGGATGGTGTCGATGCCCTGCTCCAGATACGGCCACCACGCGTCGATATTGCGGCGCATGTCGGCGCGGCCGCCATCCGCATCGTTCATGTGCCAGCGGATGGCGCCGCAGCACCCGGCCCGGCTGGCCGCGACGATCTGCACGCCGACGGCATCGAACACGCGTGCCGTCGCCGCGTTGATGTTCGGCGACATCGCCGGCTGCACGCAGCCTTCCAGGAACAGCATCTTGTGCGTGTGCCCGGTGCGCGGCCACACGCCGGCGCTTTGCCGCGCGGGCACCTTGTCCTTCAACGCCTGCGGCAGCAGCGGCCGTACCGCCTGCCCCGCCTTCATGGCCGGCGTGAACAGCCAGCGGCGCGGCAGGGTTTCCTTCAGCAGCGTGCGCAGCATGCGCTGGCGCGCGGGCCGCGCGACCTGCTGCTCGACGACGCGCCGGCCGATGTCGGCCAGCCGTCCGTACTGCACGCCGGACGGACAGGTCGATTCGCAGTTGCGGCACGTGAGGCAGTGGTCCAGGTGCGCCTGGGTTTTATCGGTGGCGGGCCGGCCTTCGAGCACCTGCTTGATCAGGTAGATGCGGCCGCGCGGGCCTTCCAGCTCGTCGCCGGACAGTTGATAGGTCGGGCACGTGGCGGTACAGAAGCCGCAATGCACGCATTTGCGCAGAATCGCGTCGGCCTCGTCGCCGTCGCGCGTGCCCCGGATGAAATCGGCGAGATTGGTTTGCACGGCTAGAAATCCTTGTACATGCGGCCGCGGTGCGCCCCGCCCCATTCGATCAGTTGCGGTCCTTGCAGCGCCAGCGGCGGCGCAACCGTCGGCAGGGACAGGCGCCACATGCTGTCGGCGTCCGCGAAGAACGCGCCGTCATGCTCGCGCAGCGCGCGCCACCAGCCGTCGGCATCGTCCAGCAGTTCGCCACCGATGCGCTTGCGCGCCGCGTCGACGGCCGACCGCGCGCCGGACAGGCGCACCGTCAGCACGTCGTCGTGCCAGCTGGAGGCGGAGACCGGCAACGGCTGGCCGCCCCATTCGTTCAGCCGGCGCAGCGCCTCGTCCTCGTTCATGTGCAGCCGCACCGTGCATTCGGCGACGGGCTGCGGCAGCACCTTCAGCGACACCTCGGCGATCAGGCCGAACACGCCCAGCGATCCGGCCAGCAGGCGCGACACGTCGTAGCCCGCCACGTTCTTCATCACCTTGCCGCCGAAGTGCAGCGTCTCTCCCTTCCCGTCCACCAGCACGGCGCCGAGCACGAAATCGCGCACGGCGCCCGCGGCCTGGCGGCGCGGTCCGGACAAGCCGGCGGCCACGGTGCCGCCGATCGTCGCGCCGGGACCGAAGTGCGGCGGCTCGAACGCGAGCATCTGGCCGTGCTGCGCCAGGTGCGCCTCGATCTCGGCCAGCGGCGTGCCGCAGCGGGCCGTGATCACGAGTTCGGTCGGCTCGTAGTCCGTGATGCCGCGATACGTCGTCGTGTCGAGCACCGTGCCCTGCACGTCCTGCCCGTACCAGTCCTTGCTGCCGCCGCCGCGGATGCACAGCGGAGACCTGGTGGCGGTGGCATGGCCGATCCTGTCGGCGAAGTCTTGTAAGGTCGTATTCATCCTAAAAAGCGATCAGAAGCGCGGCAGGTTGGGAAACGGCATCCGCCCGTGGCGCACGTGCATGCGGCCGTATTCGGCGCAGCGGTGCAGGGTCGGAATCGCCTTGTCGGGATTGAGGATGCCGGCCGGATCGAAGGCGCGCTTGACGGCCAGGAACGCATCCAGCTCGGCGCGCGAGAACTGCACGCACATCGAATTGATCTTCTCGATGCCGACGCCATGTTCTCCCGTGATCGTGCCGCCCACCTCGACGCACAGTTCGAGGATGTCGGCGCCGAACTGCTCCGCGCGGTGGAATTCGCCCGGCACGTTCGCGTCGAACATGATCAGCGGGTGCAGGTTGCCGTCGCCGGCGTGGAACACGTTCGCGCAGCGCAGGCCATACTTCTGTTCCATGGCCTCGATCCGCTGCAGCACGTGGGCGAGGTGCTTGCGCGGGATCGTGCCGTCCATGCAGTAATAGTCCGGCGAGATGCGGCCGACGGCCGGGAACGCGTTCTTGCGGCCGGACCAGAAACGCAGGCGTTCCGCCTCGTCCCGCGACACGGCCAGCGCCGTCGCGCCGCACTCGCTCAGCACCTCGCTCATGCGCGCGATCTCTTCCTCGACTTCCTCGGCGATGCCGTCGGATTCGCACAGCAGCACGGCGGCGGCCCGCGTGTCGTAGCCGGCGTGCACGAATTCCTCCGCGACCTGCGTCGACAGCCGGTCCATCATCTCCAGGCCGGCCGGGATGATGCCCGCCGCGATCACGTTGGCGACCGCGTCGCCGGCCTTCACGATGTCGTCGAACGACGCCATCACGACGCGCGCCACGCGCGGCTTCGGCACCAGTTTCACCGTCACCTCGGTCACGACGCCGAGCATGCCTTCCGACCCGATGGCGACCGCGAGCAGGTCGAGCCCCGGCGCGTCCAGCGCCTCGCTGCCCAGTTCGACGATCTCGCCCTCAGTCGTCACCATCCGCACACGCAGCACGTTGTGCACGGTGAGACCGTATTTCAGGCAGTGCACGCCGCCGGAGTTCTCGGCGACGTTGCCGCCGATCGTGCACGCGATCTGCGACGACGGATCGGGCGCGTAATACAGCCCGTGCGGCGCGGCCGCTTCCGAGATCGCGAGATTGCGCACGCCGGGCTGCACGACGGCCGTGCGGGCGTACGGATCGAGTTTCACGATCCGGTTCAGGCGCGCCGTCGACAGCACGACACCGCCGGCGATCGGCATCGCGCCGCCGGACAGGCCGGTGCCGGCCCCGCGCGGCACGATCGGCAGGTTCAATTGCCGGCACACGGCGATGGCGGCCATGATCTGCGCCTCGTTCTCGGGCAGCAGCACGATCATCGGCATCTGGCGGTAGGCGGCGAGGCCGTCGCATTCGTACGGGCGCGTTTCCTCGGGGTCGGAGCGCACGCAGCGGTCCGGCAGGACGGCCAGAAGCGCGGCCAGCGGCGCGGCCGCAGCCTCGCGCTGGCTGACGGCCCGGGTTTCGGGAGAGACGGGAGCATTCATCGGACCACCATCAACGTGAACGGCCACACGTACGCCTGCAGCGTGACCAGGACACCGACCAGCACGGCCAGTGCGAGAGAATGGAAGAAGACGAAGCGCAGGATGTCGCCTTCGTGGTTGATCCAGCGCGTGGCCGTGGAGGCGACGACGATGGATTGGGCATCGATCATCTTGCCCATGACGCCGCCGGAACTGTTCGCGGCGCCCATCAGGTTCGGCGCGAGGCCCAGCTGCTCCGCCGCCACCTTCTGCATGCCGCCGAACAGCACGTTCGACGCGGTGTCGGAACCCGTCATCGCCACGCCCAGCCAGCCCATGAGGGTGCCGAAGAACGGGTACAGCGCGCCCGTGTTGGCGAAGGCGAGGCCCAGCGTGGTATCGGTGCCGGAGTAGCGCGTGAGCGTGCCCAGGGCCAGCATCAGCACGATGGTCAGCAGCGAGTAGCGCACGAGCCACAGCGTACGGAAGAACGTGCGCACGATGGCACCCAGGCTGTAGTGCATGAACAGCGCGCCGGCGATGGCGGACAGCAGGATGCCGGTGCCCGTCGCCGACAACAGGTTGAACACGTAGATCGCGGATTCCGGCTCGGCGTGCGGCACCACCGGCGGCACGCGCATCACCAGGTTATGCAGGCCGTCCATCGGGAATTTCGGCGCGAACAGCGTGTTGAAATACGCCTTCACCGGCGGCAGGCCCCAGATGAAGACGAACACGGTCAGGATGAGCCACGGCGTCCAGGCGCGCACGATCTCCGCCCGCGAATACTTCTCGACGGTCGCCGCGGGCCGCGCGGTCTCCGCCTCGCGGCCCTTGAGGCTGGCCGACGTCCACACGGTCTTCGGCTGCCACACGCGCAGGAACAGGATCAGCGACGCCATCGACACGAGGGCCGCGATGATGTCCACCAGTTCCGGGCCGATGAAGTTCGACACGAGGAATTGCGGGATCGCGAACGACAGGCCCGTCACGAGGATCGCGGGCCAGATGTCCCACATCGCCTTGCGGCCGGCGAACGCCCAGATCAGCCAGAACGGCACGAGCAGCGAGAAGAACGGCAGCTGGCGGCCGATCATGGCCGTCACTTCCATCAGGTCGTAGCCGTGCACCTTGGCCAGGGTGATCACGGGCGAACCGAGCGCGCCGAAGGCGACCGGCGCCGTGTTCGCGATCAGCGACAGGCCGGACGCGGCTAGCGGCGAGAACCCGAGCCCGATCAGGATGCCGGCCGTGACCGCGACCGGCGTGCCGAAGCCCGCCGCGCCCTCGAAGAACGCGCCGAAGCAGAACGCGATCAGGAGCAGTTGCAGGCGGCGGTCGTTCGTGATGCCGGACAGCGATGCCTGCAGCACCTTGAAGCTGCCGTTCTGTTCGCACAACTGCTGCAGGAAGATGATGTTCAGGACGATCCAGCCGATGGGCAGCAGGCCCGTGAAACCGCCCAGCAGCGCGGCCTTGCCGGCCATCGCGGCCGGCATCGAGTAGGCGAAGACGGCCACGCAGAACGCCGCGGCGAGGCCGAGCGCGGCCGCGATGTGCGCCTTGATGTGGAAGAAGCCGAGCGCGGCGAGCATCACCACCACGGGGATCGCGGCCAGCAGGGTCGATAGGGCCATGCTGCCGAACGGATCATAAACCTGTTGCCATACCATCTACGTCTCCTTGATTGATTGAATTCTTATTGGGGCTGATTCTTGTCGCGCAGCAGGTCGGCCAGGCTGCGCGGTGCGGGCTTGAGGGGGGTTCTGTATTTTGTCCAGCCCAGTTGCTGCGTCGGCGCCAGCACACGCAGCCGTGTGGCCGCCCAGCGGAACATGCGGTACACGCCGGGCCGGCCGAACGCGCCGCGCCAGAAGCGCCAGACGAGGCGCTCGCCGCGGCTGTACCTGGCGCCCTGCCCGCGCAGCGGATGTTCGACCTCGGCGTCGGGATTGCGGTTCGCTTCCGTGCGCAGGCGCACGAGCAGTTGCGGGATCGGGATGCGCACGGGGCAGACGTCGCCGCACGCGCCGCACAGGCTCGACGCCGTGGCCAGATCTGCCGTCGACTCCAGGCCCAGCAGGTGCGGCGACAGGATCGCGCCGATCGGCCCCGGATACGTCGTGCCGTACGCATGGCCGCCGATGCGGCCGTAGACGGGGCAATGGTTCATGCACGCGCCGCAGCGGATGCATTGCAGCGTGGCCCGCAGCTCCTCGTCGGCATAGGCCTGGGTGCGGCCGTTGTCGAGCAGGACGAGGTGCAGTTCGCGCGGGCCGTCCAGCTCACCGGCGCGGCGCGGGCCCGAAATCAAATTGAAATACGTGGTGACGGCCTGCCCCGTCGCGGAGCGCGTCAGCAGGCTCGCGAGCGGCACGATGTGCTCCAGCTTTTCCACGACCTTCTCGATGCCCATGATGGCGATGTGCACGTCCGGCACGGTGGTCGACAGGCGGCCGTTGCCCTCGTTCTCGACGAGCCACAGGGTGCCCGTGTCGGCCGCGGCGAAGTTCACGCCGGACAGGCCGATGTCGGCCTCGACGAACGCATTGCGCAACGTATGGCGTCCGGTCTGGATCAGGCGGTCGACGTCTTCCGTGTACTCCGTGTCCGGAATGTGCTCGGCGAACAGCGCGCCGATGTCGGCGCGGGTCTTGTGAATCGCCGGCATCACGATGTGCGACGGCTTTTCGCCCGCCAGCTGGACGATGTATTCGCCCATGTCGGACTCCAGGCACTTGATGCCGCGCGCTTCGAGGTAGTGATTCAGCTCGATCTCCTCGCTCGCCATCGACTTGCCCTTGACGATGCTCTGCGCGCCGCGCGCGGTGGCGATGCCGTGGATGATCGCATTCGCTTCCTCGGGCGATGCCGCCCAGTGGACCGTCGCGCCGGCCGCCGTCAGCTTCGCTTCCAGCCGTTCCAGCAGCGCGGGCAGTTTTGCAAGCGCGTTCTTGCGCACCGCTTCGCCGAGGTCGCGCAGGCGCTGGAGCTCGTCGTCGTCGCCGAACTGGCTGCGGCGCTTGTCCTGCAGGAAGGTCATCGCGCCCTTGAAACTCTGGCGCAGCTGGGCATCGTCCAGCGCCGCGCGGCTGCGGGCGTGGAAATCCTGGGACGGGACGAACTGCAAGGGGGACGTGGTCATGCGCTCTCCCCGGTGACGATGACGACCCACGTCCAGCGCGGACCGTGCGCGCCGAAGGCCAGGGTCTGCTGGATGTCGGACGTGCGGGATGGCCCCGTCGCGAGCACGAGGTTGGTCGGCATGCCGTCCTGCCAGCGCTCCGCGTGCAGCGCCTGGTGCAGGTCGGCGTGCAGGGTGTGCGCGTGGACGAGCGCGATGTGCAGCGGCGGCACCAGCGACATGGTGCGGGGAGACGCCGCATCCGGCGCCAGCACCAGCGTGCCGGTGGCGGCGATGCCGGAACGGGCGACCGTGAAGCCGGCATCGACGGTGCCGAACAGTTCTCCTTTCCAGTCTTCCAGCGGACGGTCGAAGGCGAGCGCTTCGACGCTCGGCGGCAGCGCGGCACGCAGGGCGCGGCCTTCGGCGCTCGCGCTGTCGACGAGGATGCGG
>NZ_JBKYMO010000070.1:0-17552 GCF_047302915.1 Massilia sp. CT11-108
GCTTCCAGCCGCCCAAGCCGCGGTAAGACCCATGCATCCTGTATACGATCGCGGTAATTTTCCTTGAATAAAAATTACCGCTTTCAGTATAATCAAACACACTTTTTTCGACTGGATCAAAAAAGCGCTAAAAAATTAAGCATAAAGGCGTCAAGTCGAGGGTTGGAGCATCACCCGGGGATACAAGGCAGCGTATCGGGTATCCCCCGCAAGCAAGGTTTGAAGACATCGTTCATCGAGGATGCCAGACGGCATCCGGCTGGACGGTGTCGAGTCCCGAAGCGCCCGCCGGCGCGACGGGAAGTGGTTGCGTTTAGTTTAAAAAGGATTTCAGAACGGAAGTTGTCTTCCGTGGTTCCTCCATGGCGAGCCAGAGGAGGGCCGCTTCCGTTCTAGAAATTTCTCTTCTAAAGGTGGTTGGGGACAACATGACATATGCAAAACGATTCAAAGCGTTGATGCTCGGTCTCGCAGTAGCGGCCAGCATCCCGGCGATGGCGGCTACCGAGCCCGTCATTACCGGTCGTCCGGTGGAACATCAGCTCAACATGCAGGCGCCCGTGACGGGCATTGCGGCCTATATCTATAGCCTGCATAACTGGATGATGGTGGTCTGCCTGGTCATCTTCATCGGCGTGTTCGGCGTCATGTTCTATTCGGTGTTCAAGCACCGCAAGTCCCTCGGCCACAAACCGGCCACCTTCCACGAATCCACCACGGTCGAGATCGCTTGGACCGTCATACCGTTCCTGATCGTCATCGGCATGGCCCTGCCGGCCACGCACGCCGTGGTGCAGATGAAGGACACTTCCAACCCGGACCTGACCATCAAGGTCACCGGCATGCAGTGGAAATGGGGTTATGACTACCTGAAGGGCGAGGGCGAAGGCATCTCGTTCCTGTCGAACCTGGCCACGCCGCGCACGCAGGTGGGCGAGCCGGGCATCGCACCGACCGAGAAGCGCACCGAGAACTACCTGCTCGAGGTCGACAATCCCGTCGTCGTCCCGGTCGGCAAGAAGGTCCGCCTCGTGCTGACCGCCAACGACGTGATCCACTCGTGGACGATTCCCGCCTTCGCCGTCAAGCAGGATGCCATCCCCGGCTTCGTGCGCGACACGTGGTTCAAGGCCGAGCAGATCGGCACGTACCGCGGCAACTGCGTCGAGCTGTGCGGCAAGGAACACGCGTTCATGCCGATCGTCGTGAAAGTCGTCTCCGCTGAAGACTACACCGCATGGGTCAAGGGCGAGAAGACCCGCATGGCCGCGCTGGCCGACGACCCGAACAAGGTCTGGACCATCGACGAGCTCAAGACGAAGGGCGAGAAAGTCTACGCGGCCAACTGCGTGGCCTGCCACCAGGCCAACGGCCAGGGCGTGCCGAGCGCATTCGCACCGCTGGTCGGTTCACCTGTCGTACTCGGCCACAAGGCCGAACAGATCGCCGTGCTGCTGAATGGTAAGCACAGCGGTAAGTATCCGTCGGCAATGCCGTCGTGGAAGCAGCTGTCGGATTCCGAGATCGCTTCCGTCATCACTTATACCCGCAACAACTGGACCAACAAGGCCGACGAGAACATCGTCCAGCCTTCCGAAGTCCTGGCTGCCCGCGGCAAATAAGACAAGACAAGCAACAAGCGTTTGGATCACAGGGACCGGGCCGTCACCGCGTCACCGCACCACGGCCTTGCTGTCCCGCACGACTAGGATACTGACATGACTTCCAGCACTATCGATCACACTCACGATCACGGCCACGACCACGCGCACGACCATCCGGTCGGCGCGCGCCGCTGGCTCTTTGCCACCAACCACAAGGACATCGGTACGCTGTACATGTGGTTCGCGTTCATCATGCTGCTCTCGGGCGGCGTGCTGGCGCTGATGATCCGCACCGAGCTGTTCCAGCCCGGCCTGCAGTTCTTCCGCCCTGAATTCTTCAACCAGCTGACCACCATGCACGGCATCGTGATGGTGTTCGGCGCGATCATGCCGGCCTTCGTCGGCTTCGCCAACTGGATGATCCCGCTGCAGATCGGCGCATCCGACATGGCGTTCGCGCGCATGAACAACTTCTCGTTCTGGCTGCTGCCGCCGGCCGCGATCCTGCTGGCGACGTCGTTCTTCGTCCCGGGCGGCGCCACCGCCGCCGGCTGGACGCTGTACGCGCCGCTGTCGACGCAGATGGGCCCGGGCATGGACATGGCGATCTTCGCCCTGCACATCATGGGCGCCTCGTCGATCATGGGTTCCATCAACATCATCGTCACGATCCTGAACATGCGCGCGCCGGGCCTGACGCTGATGAAGATGCCGATGTTCTGCTGGACCTGGCTGATCACCGCCTACCTGCTGATCGCCGTGATGCCGGTTCTCGCGGGCGCCATCACGATGACCCTGACCGACCGTCACTTCGGCACCTCGTTCTTCAACGCGGCCGGCGGCGGCGACCCGGTCATGTACCAGCACATCTTCTGGTTCTTCGGCCACCCCGAGGTCTACATCATGATCCTGCCGGCCTTCGGCATCGTCTCGCAGATCATCCCGGCCTTCGCCCGCAAGCCGCTGTTCGGCTACGCATCGATGGTGTATGCAACCGCTTCCATCGCGATCCTGTCGTTCATCGTGTGGGCGCACCACATGTTCACCACCGGCATGCCGGTGACGAGCCAGCTGTTCTTCATGTACGCGACGATGCTGATCGCGGTGCCCACCGGCGTGAAGGTCTTTAACTGGGTCGCCACGATGTGGAAGGGCTCGATGACGTTCGAGACCCCGATGCTGTTCGCCGTCGGCTTCATCTTCGTGTTCACGATGGGCGGCTTCACGGGCCTGATCCTGGCCGTGACCCCGATCGACATCCAGGTGCAGGACACCTATTACGTCGTCGCGCACTTCCACTACGTGCTGGTCGCCGGCTCGCTGTTCGCCCTGTTCGCCGGCTTCTACTACTGGGCACCGAAGTGGACCGGCCACATGTATCCGGAACTGCGCGGCAAGATCCACTTCTGGAACTCGCTGTTCTGGTTCAACCTGACCTTCTTCCCGATGCACTTCCTGGGCCTGGCCGGCATGCCGCGTCGTTACGCTGACTATGCCGTGCAGTTCACGGACTTCAACCAGATCGTGTCGATCGGCGCGTTCGGCTTCGGCCTGTCGCAGGTGTACTTCCTGTTCTTCGTCGTGCTGCCGACCATCCGTGGCGGCAAGCCGGCCGAAGCCAAGCCGTGGGAAGGCGCCGAAGGCCTGGAGTGGACCGTGCCGAGCCCGGCGCCGTTCCACACCTTCGAAACGCCGCCGCTGGTGAAGTGAGAGCGCGATGAACGATGATCGTTCGCAGCAGATCAGGAAGAACAACCGGCGCACGGCCCTGTGGCTGGCCGGGCTCGCGCTGTTCTTCTTCGTCGTGCTGTTCGTCAAGCGCCTGTGGCTGAACTGAGGCTGCCATGCAAGCGGAAACGAATGCGGGCCGCCACGAGGACAGTGGCCGCCTGCGTCTGAATCGCACCACGCTGATCAAGCTGATCGTCGTCGCCTGCATCATGTTCGGCTTCGGCTATGCGCTGGTGCCGATCTACCGCCAGGTGTGCGAGGCGCTCGGCATCAACGTGCTCACGCAGAAGGACGGCACGGTGGCTCGGCCTGCCAACACCCAGGTCGACCTCGCGCGCACGATCACGGTGGAACTGGACGGCAACGCCCAGGGCCCATGGCGCTTCCGCCCGACGCAGCGCAGCATCGACGTGCACCCGGGCGAGATGGCGACCGTCGTCTACGAAGTGGTGAATACACAGGACCGCACGGTGAAGGCGCAGGCCATCCCGAGCTACGCGCCGCAGTCCGCGACGCCGCATTTTAAAAAGGTCGAGTGCTTCTGCTTCAAGGAACAGATCCTGAAGCCGCACGAGGCGCGGCAGATGCCGGTCGTGTTCTTCATCGACCCGGAGCTGCCGCGCGAAGTGAAGAACATCACGCTGTCGTACACGTTTTTTGAAATCGGTGGCGCCGTGACGGCGCAAAAATAATGGCCAACGACGATCCACGCGAACCCGTAAAAACCGCGTCGTTCGGCGCCACGATGAAGGCCGTGTTCTGGTCGTTCTTCGGCGTGCGCAAGCGCCGCGACTACGAGCACGACGCGGCCAACCTGAACCCGATCCACGTGATCGTGGGCGGGCTGATCGGGGTGGCGCTGTTCATCGGCATCCTGGTGTTCGTCGTGCGCATGGTCGTCGCCAAGAGTTAAAACTATATAAGCAACACGAAAGCAGGGAAGCGCAGTACCCCGGAATTCGAAACAATGCTTGATTGAGGAGATATACATGAGTTCACCCCATACCGCGCCGTACTATTTTGTCCCCGGTCCCTCCAGGTGGCCGCTGGCAGCCGGCGTCTCGATGCTGGTCACGATGGCCGGCGCGTCCGGCTGGGTCAACGGGGCCGCCTGGGGACCCGGCGTGTGCACGGCCGGCATCGTCGCGATGCTGATCGTGCTGTACAACTGGTTCGGCGACGCCATCGGCGAGTCGGAATCCGGCAAGTACGGCGAGCGCATCGACCTGTCCTACCGCTGGTCGATGAGCTGGTTCATCTTTTCCGAGGTGATGTTCTTCGGCGCCTTCTTCGGCGCGCTGTTCTACGCACGTGCGATCTCGATGCCGTGGCTGTCCGACCTCGACCACAAGGTCATCTGGCCGGATTATTCGGGCCACTGGGGCAACATCGGCCCGGCCGGCACCGTGGAGCAGTTCAGCACCATGGGCCCGTTCCCGATCCCGACCATCAACACGGCACTGCTGCTGACCTCGGGCGTGACGCTGACGATCGCCCACCACGCCCTGCGCGCCGGCCACCGTGCCCGCACCGCGCTGTTCCTGTTCGCGACGATCCTGCTGGGCGCCATCTTCATGGGCTTCCAGGCCTACGAATACCACCACGCGTACAGCGAACTGAACCTGAAGCTGACCTCGGGCATCTACGGCTCGACGTTCTTCATGCTCACGGGCTTCCACGGCTTCCACGTGACGATGGGCGCGATCATGCTGTCGGTCGTGCTGTACCGCGTGCTGCGCGGCCACTTCACGCCGGAACATCACTTCGCGTTCGAAGGTGCGGCGTGGTACTGGCACTTCGTCGACGTGGTGTGGCTGGGCCTGTACGTCGTCGTGTACTGGCTGTAATCGTTATCTCTAAAACCGTCGTTCCCGCGAAAGCGGGAACCCATACTGAACAACAGAACCCCGTCAGTTGGATGCACCGCGGTGTTTCCAGCAAACCGACTCCGGGCCTTCAGCATGGGTTCCCGCCTGCGCGGGAACGACGTTTTTGTTAGTGCAGTCCTTTAGGCTGGATCCACCCCATCTTGTACGAGAACAGCACCAACAGGAACAGCGTGATCGACAGCCCGACCCGCATCGCCAGCGCCTGCACGGTGCGGTTGCTGCGGCCCTTGTCGCGCATCAGGAAGAACAGGGCGGACGCGAGGCTGCCGATGATGAGCACGAAGGCGATGGCGACGACGGTTTTCATGGGCGTCCGGTAGAGAGTTGTTTGGGTTGTACGATCATTGTATGCGACTGCGCTTCCGTTTCAGAACCATTCCTTTCCTCGCGACGCTCGTGCTGGTCGCGGTCGGCATCCTGCTCGGTAACTGGCAGGTGCGCCGCGCCGCGGAGAAGACCGCGCTGCAGGCCCGGCTCACGCAGCGCGCTGCGTTGCCGCCGCTCGTGCTGGACGGGAAGCCGGTCGATCCCGCCGCTGTCGAATATCGCCGTGTCATGGTGACCGGGGAATTCGTCACCCACTGGCCGCTGTTCCTCGACAACCGGCCATTCGAAGGCCGTACCGGATTCGTTTTGCTGATGCCGTTTAGAATAGCGGGTGCCGACGCGGGTGCAAGCGATGTTGTCCTCGTCGCGCGCGGCTGGGTCCCGCGCGATCCGGCCGTGCACGATCGCGTACCGCAGGTAGCGACGCCAAGCGGCCGCACGACCATCGAAGGCCTGGCGATCCTGCATCCGGCGCGCGTGATGGAACTCGGCAAGGCGCCGCCGCCCCGGCCCGGCGCCATCGTCCAGAATGTCGATCCGGCGGGCTTCGCCCAGGCCAGCGGCCTGCGCACGCTGCCCGTGCTGGTCGAGCAGACGAGTGCGGACGACACCGGAGCCGCCGGGCTCATCCGCAAATGGCCTGCCCCCGCGGTCGATGTCGACCGCAACAAGGGCTATGCATTCCAGTGGTATGCGCTGGCGGCGATGGCCTTTCTATTTTTTGTGATAACAGGATTTCGAAGTGGAACCAAACAAGCTGGCTGAACCGGCAATCGACCCGAAGAGCGCCCGCAAGCGCGGCCGCTGGATGCTGTGGCTGGTGCTGCTCGTGTGCGCGTCGCCGATGATCGCGTCGTACTTCACCTATTACGTCATCAAGCCCGAAAAGCGCAACAACTACGGCACCCTGATCGACCAGCGCGCCCATCCGGTCCCCGCGATGGCGACGACCACGCTGGACGGCCGTCCGCAGGCGCTGAAACAGTTCAAGGGCAAGTGGGTCATGTTGATGGTCGGGCCGGGTGCATGCCCGGACTCTTGCCGGAAGCAGCTGTTCGCGCTGCGCCAGCTGCGCCTGATGCAGGGGAAGGAAGCGGACCGCATCGAGCGCGTCTGGCTCATCACCGACCAGGAACCGCTGGACACGCTGATCATCCGCGAATACGACGGCACGCACATGCTGCGCGCCGACGCCGCGACGGTGACGCAGTGGCTGCCGGTCGATGGCGGCACGACGCCGGCCGACCACATCTACCTGATCGACCCGCTGGGCCACCTGATGATGCGTTTCCCGAAGGATCCGCAGCTGCAGGAAGTGCGCAAGGTGTACAAGGACATCAACAAGTTGTTGAAGGCATCGGCCGTCGGGTAACGCGCAATGGAAGTCTCGAATTTCATCCTGCTGGCCCTGACCGGCATCCTGGCGGCCAGCGTGCCGCTCGCGCTCGTGTGGACGGCGACGGGCACCCACAAATACCGCAAGCTGGCGTGGGTGATCGCGTTCTTCACGTTCGACCTGATCGTGTTCGGCGGTTTTACGCGCCTGACGGACTCCGGCCTCGGCTGCCCCGACTGGCCCGGCTGCTACGGCGAAGCGAACCCGTTCCTCGCGCATGAACACATCGCCGCGGCCGAGGCGCTGATGCCCACTGGACCCGTGACGAAGGTGAAGGCCTGGATCGAGATGATCCACCGCTTCCTCGCGATGGGCATCGGCTTCCTGATCATCGGGTTGATGGTGGCGTCGTGGCTGGAATGGCGCCGTGCGCGGGCACGCGGTGTGCGGCCCACGCATGGCCCGGCGTTGCCGACACTCCTTTTCCTGTGGGTGTGCGTGCAGGGCGCGTTCGGCGCGTGGACCGTCACCCTGAAACTGCAGCCGGTCATCGTCACGCTGCACCTGCTGTTCGGCCTGACCCTGCTGGCGCTGGCCGTGTGGCTGGCCGGACGCGAAGACAACCTGCTGGCCCCGCCGCCGGCCGTCCCGCCCACCGTGCTACGCAAGCTGCGTCCGCTGGCCTGGCTGTCGGGCGCCGTGCTGCTTGTCCAATTGGCATTGGGCGGGTGGGTGAGTACCAATTACGCGACACTCGCGTGCAGCGATTTCCCGCTTTGTAATGGACAAATTGTCCCAGAGATGGATTGGCAACATGGTTTCACCTTGTGGCGCGAGCTGGGCAAGACGGCGGCCGGGCATTACCTGCCGTTTTCCGCGCTGACGGCGATCCACTGGGTGCACCGCAACTTCGCACTCGTCGTCGTCCTCGTACTGGGCTATACGGCGTGGCGCACCTGGCGTTTGCCGGGCCTGCACGGCACGGCGCGCAACCTGGCGCTGGTGCTTGTCGCCCAGGCAACGACCGGCATCGCGACGGTGTTCCTGAACTTTCCGTTGCCGATTGCCGTGCTCCACAACGCGGGGGCGGCTGGCCTCGTCCTTCTGGTGACCATGTTAAACTACAAGGTACAGTATCAACTCGAGCTGGCGCTGCGCAGTCCACGACGTGAGGCGGCGACGTCCGCGAGCCACCCATGATTACGCAAACCGCCATCCACAAACCGCCCAGCCGCGTCACGCAATATTGGGCGCTGACCAAGCCGCGCGTCACGCAGCTGGCCGTCTTCTGCGCCGTGATCGGCATGTTCCTCGCCACCGACGGCTTTCCGGGCTGGCACGTGCTCGTCTGGGGCACGATCGGCATCTGGCTGCTGGCCGGCGCCGCGTTCGCCGTCAACTGCCTGATCGAGGCGGAAGTCGATGCCCGCATGGCCCGCACGGCGCGCCGCGCCACCGCGATGGGCGAGCTGTCGACCACGCAGGTCCTGATCTTTTCCGCGATCATCGGCGGTGCCGGCATGGGCATCCTGTACACGATGATCAATCCGCTGACGATGTGGCTGACATTCGTCACCTTCGTCGGCTATGCGCTGATCTACACGGTCCTGCTGAAACCGAACACGCCGCAGAACATCGTCATCGGCGGCCTGTCGGGCGCGATGCCGCCGGCCCTCGGCTGGGCCGCCGTCGCGAATACGGTGCCGATGGAAGCCTGGCTGCTCGTATTGATCATCTTCGTCTGGACCCCGCCGCATTTCTGGGCCCTGGCGATGTACCGCCGCGACGACTACGTGCGTTCCGGCCTGCCGATGCTGCCCGTCACGCACGGCATGCAGTACACGGGCCAGCAGGTGTGGCTGTACTCCGTCGCGCTGGCGGCCTGCACGCTGTTCCCGTTCGCCGTCGGCATGAGCGGCGTCGTGTACCTGGCAGCGGCCATCGTGCTGAACGCGATCTTCCTGCGCCATGGCTGGCTGATCCACAAGCACTACAGCGACCAGGTCGCGCGCAAGGCCTTCGCCTGGTCCATCGTCTACCTGTCGCTGCTGTTCGCGGCGCTGCTCGTCGACCACTACGTCAAACAATACCTGCCGATCTGATGATGAAAAAACTGCTGCCCGTCCTCGTCGCCGCCTGCGCGCTGACCGTCTCCCTCGTCGCATGCGACAAGCTGCCGGGCAAGCAGAAGGAATCGTTCCAGAACACCGACGTCACCGGCCTCGATTACGCGAAAGGCTTCACGCTGACCGACCACACCGGCAAGCCGCGCACGCTGGCCGACTTCAAGGGCAAGGCCGTCGTCGTCTTCTTCGGCTACACGCAATGCCCGGACGTGTGCCCGACCACGATGGCGGAAATGGCCGCCGTGATGCAGAAACTCGGGCCGCTGGCCGACCAGGTGCAGGTGCTGTTCGTCACCCTCGACCCCGAGCGCGACACGCAGGAACTGCTGGCCAACTACGTGCCCGCGTTCGACAAGCGCTTCCTCGGCCTGCGCGGCACGCCCGAGCAGACGGCGAAGACCGCCAAGGAATTCAAGGTGTTCTACTCGAAGGTGCCGGGCACGGACCCGGGCAGCTACACGATCGACCACACGGCCGGCAGCTACGTCTTCGACCGCGCCGGCCGCCTGCGCCTGTTCATTCGCCACGGCCAGGGTCCCGATCCTATCGTGCACGATCTGCGTGAGTTATTATCCTGACATCGTAAACACCCGATGATCAGGCTGAATGGACAAACGACCAGGTAGAAACTACACGCGCGCCGCCGTCGTCATCCTGCTGACGCTCGGCTGCCTCTACGTCCTGCAACCCTTCCTGGCCGCGATCCTGTTCGCGGCCGCCGTCGTCATCTCGTCCTGGCCCCTGTACCAGCGCCTGCTGCTGCGCCTGCGCGGCCGGCGCACGCTCACCGCGCTGACGATGACGCTCTCCCTCACGCTGCTCGTGATCATCCCGCTGGCGCTCGTCGCGTACAACCTCGCGGACAACGTCGCGTCGTCGTTCGACCAGATCCGCGCCGCTTTGAACCAGGGCGAGCTGCTGCCGCCCAAGTGGATCCGCGACATCCCGCTCGTCGGCGACCAGCTCGACAACTACCTGCGCCAGCTCGTCGCCAGTCGCGACCGCATGATGGAACTCGCGCGGCGCATGGTCGAACCGGCACGCCACGCGCTGCTGTCCGGCGGGATGATGCTGGGGGCGGGCGTCGCGCAGATGAGCCTTGCGGCATTCGTCAGCTTCTTTTTCTATCGCGACGGCGAAGCGCTGATGGCCGTCATCAGGGCCGCCATGCACCGCATCATGGACGAGGAGGCGGAATCGGTCGCGGAGATCGTCAGCCAGACCGTGCGCGGCGTGATGTACGGCCTGCTCGGCACGGCGCTGGCGCAGGCGCTCGTCGCCGCGCTGGGCTTCTTCATCGCGGGCGTGCCCGCGGTGCCGCTGCTGTCCGTGCTCGTGTTCGTGTCGTCGCTGATTCCCGTCGGGCCGCCGATCGTGTGGGGCGGGGCGGCCATCTGGCTGTTCGCGCAGGGCGAGACGGGATGGGCCATCTTCATGCTCGTGTGGGGCTTCTTCCTGATCAGCGGCGTCGACAACGTCGTGCGCCCGATGCTGATCAGCCGCGGCTCCAGCCTGCCGTTCCTGCTGACCTTGTTGGGCGTGCTGGGCGGCGTGATCGCGTTCGGCTTCGTCGGCATGTTCATCGGCCCCACGCTGCTTGCGGTGGGCTATTCGCTGATGAGCGGGTGGACCCATACGAAGGATCCGATCGTCAGGCAGAACGGCAATGGCGTCTAAAGTGATATTTCGTTAGTTTCTTTGGTGATTAATGGACTATTAACGTTCGTCTCCTGAATGCACAATTGTTCGATCCACTACGAACAAAAACGGAGACGACGATGCAATTGAAAAAAACGCTGGCCCTGACGCTGGGTCTGCTGGTCTCGCTCGGCGCGAACGCCGAGACCTACCGCTGGGACAACGTTGCAATGGGCAGCGGCGGTTTTGTCAGCGGAATCATCCCAAGTAAACTCGAGCGCGGCGTGATCTACGCCCGCACCGACGTGGGCGGTTCCTACCGTTGGGATGCCCATAACGAACGCTGGGTCGCGCTGACGGACTGGATCAGCGAAAGCGATACCGGCCTGATGGGCGTCGAGTCGATCGCGGTCGACCCGCGCAACCCGGGCACCGTCTACATGCTGGCCGGCACCAGCTACTTCAGCAACGGCAAGACCGTGATCATGCGCTCCACCGACTACGGCCAGCATTTCGACCTGGTCGATGTGACGGCCCAGTTCAAGGCCCACGGCAATGGCATGGGCCGCTCGAACGGCGAACGACTGCAGGTCGACCCGGGTTCGAGCAACGTCCTGTTCGTCGGTACGCGCGACAACGGCCTGTTCAAGAGCGTCGATTCAGGCGCGACCTGGACTCACGTGAACGGGCTGAACGTGGCCTCGACGCCCAACGGCAACGGCATCAGCTTCGTGCTGCTCGATCCGACCAGCGTCAGCGGCGGGACGGCCAAGCGCATTTTCGTCGGCGTATCGCGTTACGGCTCGGTCGGACCGAACCTGTACATGAGCAAGGACGGCGGCATCACCTTCGCCCCGGTCGCGGGTGCGCCGGCGAACCTGATGCCGCAGCGCGCGGCATTGACGAACAAGGGCCGCCTGTACCTGACCTATGCCAACGGCGCCGGACCGCACGGCCAGAACGACAGCGAACCGATGACCGCGGGCCAGGTCTGGGAATACAACATGGTCGGCGGCGCCTGGACCAACGTCACGCCGGCCGGCATGACCAATGCGTTTGCCGGCATCAGCGTCGACCCGAGCAATCCGAAGCACCTGATCGCGTCGACCACCAACATGTACTGGCTGCAGCACAGGAACCCGGACGGGTACGGCGACCACATCTTCACCTCCTACGACGCCGGCCGCTCCTGGGTCGACCTGATGCAACGCGGCATGGAGATCGACCCGAACGGTATCGACTGGGTCAAGGAATCCTCGATCCACTGGGCCGGCGACGTCGAGTTCGACCCGTTCGATCCGAAGACCGCGTGGGTGATCTCGGGTAACGGCGTGTTCAGGACCACCGATCTCGACGCAACGACGAGCGTCTGGAAGTTCGACGTGAAAGGCATGGAAGAAACCGGTTCGTTCGCCGCCGAGGCCATCCCGGGCGGCCCGTTCGTGTCCGTCATCGGCGACTACGACGGCTTCACCCAGCCCGATCCGTCCCAGTACGCCCTGCGCCATTCGCCGGGCGTCGGCACGACGACCGGCCTGGCCGTGGCGCCGCAGGCGACGCACGTGATGGCGCGGGTCGGCTCGAACGCCATGTACATCTCCACCAATACGGGCGCGAGCTGGCAAAAGGCGCCGACCATGAACGGCAAGTTCGGCAACCTGGCGCTGTCGGCCGACGGCGCCGTGCTGCTGCACAGCCCGGAAGGTTCGCCCACCACGTATCGCTCGACCGACTTCGGCGCCAACTGGACGCCGGTGGCCGGCCTGTCCGTGAAGGACGCCTATCCGGTCGCCGACCGGGTCAACCCGGCCAAGTTCTACGTCTACGACATTAGCACGGGCAAGATGCTGGTCAGCACCGACGGCGGCGTGTCGTTCAACGCCACGGCCACCCTGCCGGCCGGCGGTAACAGCCTCGTGCGCGCCACGCCCGGCATCGAGGGCGACGTGTGGGCCTGCGTGGGTTCGAAGGGCATCTCCCATTCGACCGATTCGGGCGCCACGTTCACCAGCGTCGGCGGGATCAGCTCCTGCGGCACCATGGGCCTGGGCAAGGAAGCGCCTGGCGCCAGCTATCCGACCCTCTACATGTGGGGTACGGTGGGCACGTCGCGCGGCCTGTTGCGCTCGATCGACAAGGGCGCTCACTGGGACCGCGTCAACGACGACGCCCATCAATACGGCGGCACGCTGGGACGCTGGGTCACCGGCGACATGAACACGTATGGCCTGGTCTACATGAGCACCAACGGTCGCGGCATCGCCTACGGCAAGATCGATCCGACCGGCGATGTGCAAGTGGTTCCGCAGGTTCCGGTCAAGCCGGCGCCCACCGCCGTGTGCAAGTACGAACTCTCCAGCACCTGGTGGGGCGGCGGCATGGCCACGGTCTCGATCACCAACCAGGGTACGGAGACCTTGCATGGCTGGGAGGTGTCCTGGACCTACAGCGACGGCACGTATGTGTCGGGCAGCGCGTGGAACGGGGTCGTGACGGGCAGCGCGCCGACATTCACCGCGTCGGACGGCGGCGGCTGGAACAAGGACATCGCGCCGGGCGGCACGGCCGCGCTCGGCTTCGTCATCGCGGGCCAGGACGCGCTGAACGCGAATGTCCCGCAAGTGACCGGCGACATCTGCAAATAACGAACCCCGATACAGCAAAGGTATTCCCATGAAAAAGACTCTGTTCGCATTGATCGCCAGCGCCAGCCTGATGCTGGCCGGCGCCGCCAACGCCGGTATCGTCGGTTTCGAGAACGTGGCCACGGACGGCGACTTCGCCAGCCTGGGCGACATCAATCCGTATGCCGGCCTGACCTTCAGCGACGACTGGTATGCCGGCGACACCGGCATCGACGGCTACGGCAACGGCGCCCACGGCGGCACGCATTTCGCCGTGAACGGCTTCGGCTCCGACGGCGCCACCATCGGCAGCGCCACGCCGTTCAGCTTTGCCGGCGCGTGGTTCGCGGCGCCGATTGGCGCCGCGGACAAGGCGTCGTGGATCGCCATCTCCGCCTATGACGCCTTCAATAACCTCATCGGCACGACCGGTCCGGTCGCGATCGGCAGCAGCTACACGTGGGCGGCCGCGGCATTCGACAACGTGTCGTCGCTGACCATCACGCGCGATACCGGCTGGTTCGTCATGGACGACTTCACCACCGCCGCTTCCGTTCCCCCCAGCGGCACGGTGCCCGAGCCGGCCAGCCCGCTGGTGCTCGGCCTGGGCGCGTTCGCCCTGATCCTGGGCCGCGCGCGCCGCCGCAAGGCGCCTGGCGCGGCGGCGTGAATTAAATCGTCAGGCTGGCTGGGCGCGTCTGTTCCACCGAGTCCCGCCCACGCGAGGCTCGACATGAGCGTAGCATTGCCATGGAAGATCAGCGTACGCCGGCCGTGCGATGGAATGCGCTGTCGGCGATATGAGCGGTGGTCAGGCGCGCGCGCAGCCGCATGAACGGCGTCTCCACGCAGCGGTACAGCACCCAGCCGCCGGCGCAGCCCGCGCCCATGACGGCGACGACGGTGAGCGGTGCGCCCGCATCGATGTGCAGGCGCTCGATGTGCGGCCGCAGCGCCATGAACACGGGCTTGTGCACGAGGTAGACGGCGTACGACCACAGCGCCAGTTGCGACGCGCCGGGGATGTCGATGCGGTTCAGGATGCACGCCGGGGACAGCGCCGCGCACGTCATCAGCGCGCAGCCGATCGCCAGCAGCGAGAATCCGAACGTCGACGTCATGGCTGTCGTTGGCCAGTCGAGGTGGATGCAGGTCAGGATGCCGGCGCCCAGCGCGAGGCCCGCCGCGCACAGCGCGTTCGCGTGGCGCAGCAGGCGAGTGAAGGCGTGCGGATGGAAGTTGCGCAGCAGGGCGATGGCGACGCCGGGCAGCAGTTCGTCGGCGCGGCAGAAGCTCGAGTAATAGACCTCGGCCATGAACGCATCGTGCCCGTGCAGCGCATACGCCGCGGCGCGCGTGGCCATGCCCGCGACGATGCCGCCCACGAGCAGGCCCCACGCGAACCGCACGGGAAAGCCGATGCGCGCGAGGGCCAGCACGACGAGGGGCAGCAGCACATAAAACTGCTCCTCGATGCACAGCGACCAGGAGTGTGTAAACGTCTGGCCGTAGGCGAGTCCGAAGTTCTGCGTGAACGTCAGGAAGCGCCATGGGTCCGCCATGCTGGAACCGCCGAGCGGCGCGCCCGGAAACAACCAGTACACCGCCAATACCACGTAGTAATTGGGCAGCGTCCGTAGCAGGCGCCTCATGAAGAAGGTCTTCAGCGACAGGGATTCCCCGCGCGCGGCCGGGGCCAGCAGCTGGTTACCGATCAGGTAGCCGCTCAGCACGAAGAACAGGTCGACGCCGGCCCAGCCGACCTGGCCGACGACGCCGAAGGTGGGCGCGTGGCTGACGAAACCCATGTAGTGGCTCATCAGGACGAGCAGGATGGCGGCGGCGCGCAGCAGGTCGAGGCCGCGCAGGCGGGCAGTGATGGCAGATTGGATCATGGATGCGCAAGAAGGGTCAGCGCCTGTGTCAGCGCAGGCATGTACGTTCGGCTCGCGCGCAGCAAGGTGCCGTCGCGCAGGCGCAGCATGGCGTCGCGGTTCGTCAGCGCACGCAGTTCGGCGACGACGTCCAGGCGCACGATGCTGGACCGGTGCACGCGCTGGAACCGGGCCGGATCGAGGCGCCGGGCCAATTCTTGCAGCGGTTCGCGCACGAGGTAGGTCTTGCCGCCCGCGTGCAGCGTGGCGTAGTCGCCATCGGCCTCGATGCGCTCGACGTCGGCCGCGTCGACGAGCACCGTGCGGGTGCCCACGCGCACCGTGAAGTTGCGCGTCCATGCGGGCGTTGGCGCGGGACGCATGTGCGTCATGGCCGTGCGGGCGCGGTCCAGTGCTTCGTCCAAGCGGTCGTCGTCGACGGGTTTCAACAGGTAGTCGAGGGCGGCCAGGTCGAAGGCGCGCACGGCGAAGGTGTCGTGGGCCGTGAGCAGGATCGCCAGCGGACGCGTGGCGCGGGGCAGGGCGGCCAGCATGTCGAGGCCGTTCTTGCCGGGCATCTCGACGTCGACGAACACGAGGTCGGGCCGGCTCGCGGCGAGGCCGGCGGCGGCCGTGTCGCCATCGCCGTATTCCGCCACCAGTTCCAGGTCCGCGTGGCGCGCCAGTCGCGCCTTCACGGCGAGCCGGGCCAGCGGTTCGTCGTCGACGATCGCCACGCGCATCATGCCGCCACCCCAGTGCTCACCCTGAGGGGCAACGTCAGCGACACGTGGAAGCGGCCGTCGCGCCAGCCCGCATCGACCCGCTGGGCATCGCCGTACAAATGGCGCAGGCGGTTCGCGACGTTGGCGAGGCCGATGCCGCCGCCGCCTTGCGTCGGCTGGGCGCCGTCGTTGCGCACGTCCACGCACAGGCGGTCGTCCGCGCGGTCGATGCGGATGTCGATGCGGCCCGGCGCGGCGAGCGGCGCAATACCGTGACGGACCGCGTTCTCGACGAGCGGCTGCAGCATCAAATAGGGCACGGCGGCATCGAGCAGGTCGGGCCCCGCATGCATCGCCAGTTGCAGGCGCTCGCCGAGGCGCGCTTTTTCGATGTCGAGATAGGCTTCCGTCAGCGCCAGTTCCTCGGCCAGTGTGTGCTCGTGGCGGCCGTCGTGCGCCAGCGTGGCGCGGAGAAAATCGGACACGCGGGCGAGCATGCGGTTCGCGTCGCGGTTGGCGCCGGCCGCGACGAGGGCCGACACCGCGTTCAGCGTGTTGAACAGGAAGTGCGGATTGACCTGCAGGCGCAGCGCGCGCAGTTCCGCGTCGCGCGCATCCGCGAGCGCCTGCGCGAGGCGCAGCCGGGTGCGTTGCAGCGACAGGTAGTACACGGCCACCGCATGCATCGCGCAGAACGCGACCAGCGCGAGCCAGCAGCCGTCCAGGCCGCGCAGGAGGTCGTCCCAGTGGTAGCCCGTCTCCAGCCCGAGCGCGATCGACAGCCACTGGCCCAGCAGCGAGTTCGCGACCGCCATCGCATACGACGCCGCGAGCAGGACCAGCGTCATCGCCCACCACGCGCGGCCCTGGCGCCATAGCGCGCGCTGCAGCAGGACCAGCGGCACGGTCCAGACGGCGCACGCGACTAAGAACAGCGTGCGGAACGCGACCGCGTAGCCGTGGCCGAGCGCGGGCAGGCCGAGGATGGCCATGCACGTGAACACCGGCAGGGCGGCGAGGACGGGGACGAGGAGGGGAGTGTCTTCTTTCACGGCGGCGTGGCGTATGGACGGATCGGCCATTCTAGCCCGCGTCACTGGTGGACGGAATACAGCATCGCGACAATTTTCCAGCCATCGTCCGTGCGCACGAGCTGCCACGTTTCGCTGCCGCGGTTCGTCACCTTGCCGTCGGCGAGGAAGTCGAAATCGAACCACACGGAGGCGACGGTGCCGTTCGTGCGGACGCGCACGTCGTAGAAGCGCTCCTCGATCGGCCTGGCGCTGTGCGAGACGAATTCGGCGAACTCCTGCCACGTGGATGGCTCCAGGCGCCGCGCGGCCGGATTGCGCGCCTTTGCCGCCGCATACGTCGGTTCGTCCAGCACGGACCACCAGCTACCGCCTTCCTGCACGAACAGCGACCCGAGGGTCTTGCCGTCGCGCGCGACGATGGCGGTCTGGAATTGCTGCACGAGCTGGCGGATGGCCGCGTCTTCGGCATTGGCCGCGTGCGCCGGACCGGCGAGGCAGAGGGCGAGGAAGAGAGAAAACAAGGCGCGCATGGCGGCTCCCGATATGGAAAGACACCACGATAGGCGTGTCCGCGCGCGCGGGCCAGCACGCTGCGCTGGACCGTGCGCGCCGTGCGGCGAACCGGTAGCGGCTCAGCGCAGCGT
>NZ_JBKYMO010000071.1:0-17459 GCF_047302915.1 Massilia sp. CT11-108
GACTACGCCCAGGCCGAGCCCGTGCTGCGCGTGATGGGATCGCCGAAAGCCGTCGGGCCCGTCGGCAGCGGCCAGGTGGCCAAGTTGTGCAACCAGTTGATCGTCGGTGCGACGATCAATGTTGTGGCGGAAGCGCTGCTGCTGGCGGAAGCGGCCGGGGCCGATCCGGCTGCCGTGCGCGAGGCGATCCGCGGCGGCTTTGCCGGCAGCCGCGTGCTGGAAGTGCATGGCCAGCGCATGCTGGAGCGGGACTTCATGCCGGGCGGCCAGGTCAAGACGCAATTGAAGGATCAGCGCAACATCCTGGCGGCAGCCAGCGGCGCCGGCGTCACGTTGCCCGTGACGGAACTCGTGACGCGGCAGTTCGAGAGCATCGCGGGCGACATCCCGTCCGCCGACCATGCGGCCGGCCTCATCGCGCTGGAGCGGATGAATCCAGGCAAGCGGCTGGGCACCGCGCCGGACCGTATGCCATAAGTATTTATTCGCTACCTGTTTGCGCTATCAATACAACCTCGTATAATTCCCAGAGGTATTACATCGTTACGTAATATCACGGAGACAATGGACTAGATGGCCCGCCGCAACAGTTTGTTGCCCCGGGCCGAAAACTTCTCTACCCTTGCCGCACATAACGAACCCAATACAGGGGCAGCATGGATAATCTGGGAAACGGCTTCCGCACGCGGCGGCAGCTGTTGAAACTGGCGTCGGCAATGGCCTTGCCGTCCGCTTTGGCGGCGTGTTCTTCGGAGAAGAAAAGCGCATCACTGGTCGTCGGCGGTTTGCCGGTGACGTGTAACCTGACCCTGCCCGTCGCGTGTGCGGCCAAAGAGGCCGAGATCGCCGCAAAGAATGCCGCAACCAAGCCGGCGAACCCGCTCGGCTTCGAGTACAGCAAATACAGCGGCTTCCCCGAGCTGAAGGAATCGCTGATGTCGGGCCGCATCCAGGCCGCCTATGTGCTGGCGCCGATGGTCATGGACCTCGTGTCCAGCAATATCCCCGTCAAGGTCGTGTCGCTGGGCCACCGCTCGGGCGCCGTCATCATGGTGCGCACGGATGCCGGCTACAAGAAATTCCGCGACCTGCAGGGCAAGCGCGTCGCCATCCCGAGCCGTTTCGCCGTCGACCTGCTCTTCCTGCGCAAGATGCTGGCGGAAGAGGGCATGAACATCAAGGACGTCGAACTGGTCGAGATGCCCCCGCCGGACATGCCGGCCGCGCTGTATGCGAAAGCCATCGATGCCTATTGCACGGGCGAGCCGTTCGGCGCCGCCGCGCAGATGGCCGGTTACGCGACGCCGCTGCGCATGACGCGCAACGAATGGCCGAATTACATCTGCTGCGTGCTCACCGTGCGCGAAGACCTGATCGCGAACAACCGCGCCGCCGTGCAGGACCTCGTCAACTACGTCCAGGCGGCCGGCAGCTGGATGGATGCGGATCCCGTCCACCGCGACCGCGCCATCGCCATCGCCGCGACCAGGAAATACTTCAATCAGGATCCGAAGATCCTGAAATTCGTGATGACGAATCCGAGCGACCGTGTCACGTATGGCGACCTGCGCATCATCCCGAAGGAATTCGACGAATTGATGCAGATGTCGCTGGACGCGGGCACGCTGAAGAAACCCATCCAGTTCAACCAGTACGTGGACGAAAGCTTCTTCAAGGCCGTCCGCCCCGTCACGATCACGCTATGAAACGCCTCGCCGCAGCACTGCTGTTTGCCTTGCCGTTGGCCGCGAGCGCGGAAGCATTGAAATCCGGGGAATTCTCGCCGCCCCGCATGGCGCCGGATTTCACGCTGCAGGGTTCGACCGGCAAGCCTCTTAAGCTGTCGGATTACCGCGGCAAGGTCGTGGCGCTGGGCTTCGGCTTCACGTCCTGCCCGGCCGTCTGCCCGACGACGCTCGCCGAACTCGCGGCCGTGAAAACGAAGCTCGGCGCGCAGGGCAAGGATTTCCAGGTCGTGTACGTGACCGTCGACCCGGAGCGCGACACGGCGGAGCGCATGCGCGCCTACCTGACGGCGTTCGATCCGACCTTCGTGGGCGCGACCGGCCCCGCCGCGCAACTGGCCGAGGTGCGCAAGGAATACGGCGTCACGTCCACGAGGACGGGCAGCGGTGCGAATTACGGTTTCAATCATTCGTCCTTCGTCTACCTGATCGACCGGTCCGGCAAGCTGCGCGCATTGAGCCCGTACGGCCGTGCGGTGGATGACGTCGTGCACGACGTGCGCGTCCTGCTGAATCAATGACGCGTTCCCGCATCCTGCTGCCGGCCGCGGCGGTGCTGGCCATCGCGGCGCTGTGGGCCACGCTGTGGGCCATGTATGCGCCGATTCCCGCAAGCTCGCGCGAGCAGCTGTTCGAGATTCCCGCCGGGACGTACGCGCGGCGCGCGGCGGGCGACAAGGTCGAGATCCTGCCGACGTCGATCCGGCTCACGCTGGGCGTGAAGGACATCCTCGTGCTGAAGAATCTCGACAACGTGCCGCAAACGTTCGGGCCCGTGCTGATCATGCCGGGGCAGAGTTTCAGGATGCCGTTCGGCGTCGCGGGGGACGTGCAGTTCGAATGCACGGCGCACGCGAGCGGCCAGATGCGCATCGTCGTCGAGCCGGCGCCCGATGCGGGCTGGCGCCGGCTTGTGTGGCGCGCACGACATTGGATGCAACCATAAGAGGGAGACAAGAGGCTGTGAAAAAGAAGAGCTTTTTTGCACAGAAGCGGGCGCGGATCATTGCGCCGGCGGTCGTGCTGGCGTTATTGATCGCGGTCTGGTGGATCGTCGTCGTCCAGACCAGGAGCGCGATCTTCCCGACGCCGGGGCAGGTCGTCAAGGGCACGTGGGAACTCGTGCAGGACGGTACGCTGTGGGAGCACATCGGTTCCTCGCTGATGCGCGTCGGTACCGGCTTCCTGCTGGCGATCGCCGTCGCCATTCCGCTGGGCCTCTGGATCGGCCGCATGGAGGGCGCGTGGGTCACGCTGAATCCGCTGTTCCAGCTGCTGCGTCCGATCTCTCCGATCGCGTGGATCCCGCTCGCGATCCTGTGGTTCGGCGTGGGTAACGCATCGCCGATCTTCCTGATCTTCATCGCGTCCGTGTTCCCGATGATCGTGCAGACCGCGGCCGGCGTGCACACGATCGAGCGGCGCTACCTGCGCGCGGCGGAAAACTTCGGCGTCTCGCGCGCCAAGCTGTATCGCCAGGTGATCATTCCCGCCGTGCTGCCCGAGATCATCGTGGGCATGCGCATCACGCTCGGTGTCGCGTGGCTGGTCGTCGTCGCGGCGGAAATGATCGCGCTGCGCTCGGGCCTCGGCTACCTGATCATGGATTCGCGCAACGCGGGCAACCGCTACGATCTCGTGATCGCCGCCATGATCATCATCGGCATCATCGGCCTCATGCTGGACGGGATCACCCGTCTCCTGGAACGTCTCAAATCGGTAAGGTGGCGCTATGGACGCTAAGGTGAACTACAAGGTCGCGGACAAGATCGTCGTCGACGACATCCGTCGAAGCTTCGAGACGCGCAAGGGCACGCTGCCGGTCGTCGGCGGCATCAGCCTCACGATCCGCGACGGCGAATTCGTCGCCATCGTCGGGCCGTCCGGCTGCGGCAAATCCACGTTGATGAAGATGCTGTGCGGCTTCGATCAGCCGGACGAAGGCCGCGTCCTGATCGACGGCCAGGTGCGCCACGGTCCGAGCCCGAAGGGCATCCTCATTTCCCAGCACGGCTCCGTGTTCCCGTGGCTGACGGTGCAGCAGAACCTGATGTTCGGCCTGGACGGCATCAGCGAGGCCGAGAAGGCGGAACTCGCCGACCACTACACGGCGATGGTGGGATTGAAAGGTTTCGAAAAAAGCTATCCGCACGAGCTGTCGGGCGGCATGCTGAAACGCGTGGAGATCGCGCGGGCGCTCGTCATGAAACCCGAGATCCTCTACATGGACGAGCCGTTCTCCGCGCTGGACGCGCTCATGAATCTGAAGATGCGCATGGAGCTGCTGCGCATCCTGGAAGAGGAGCGCCACACGGTGCTGCTGATCACGCACGACGTCGAGGAAGCCGTGCACCTGGCCGACCGCATTGTCGTGCTGTCGCCGCGGCCGACGACGATCCAGGCCACGTTCGAGGTGAACATCCCGCATCCGCGCAGGATGTCCAGCCTTGACGCGCAGGATCTCAAGGAAGCCGTGTTGAAGGAGCTGGGGCTGTAAGGCTCATCTCGACCAATCTCGCCCAGAAGCTCGCGCCGATCGGCAGCAGGTGGTCGTTGAAGTCGTAGCTGCCGTTGTGCAGCTGGCACGGTCCGAGGCCGTGCCCGTGGCTTCGATGATCGCCGTCGCCGTTGCCGATGAAGACATAGCAGCCCGGCTTTTCCTGCAACATGAACGCGAAGTCCTCGGCGCCCATCGTCGGTTCGACGTTCGTGTCGACGTTGTCCGCACCCACCACCGCACGCATCGCTTCGATCGCGAACGCCGTCTGTTCCGGGTGATTGATCAGGGGCGGGTAGTTGCGCTTGAACGAGAAATCGATGGTTGCGCCGAAACCGGCGGCCAGGCCGCTCGCGATCTCGTTCATGCGCCGCTCGATCAGGTCCAGCACGCTGGTGGAGAACGTGCGCACGGTGCCGATCATGACGGCTTCGTCCGGGATGACGTTGGTGGCGCTGCCGGCGTGGATCTGCGTGATCGACAGGACGGCCGTATCGAGCGGGTTCTTTTCGCGCGAGATGATCGTCTGCCACGCTTGCGCGATCTGCACGGCGGCCATCACGGGATCGATGCCGCGGTGCGGCTGCGCGGCATGCGCGCCCTTGCCCTTGACGACGACGCGGAACTCGTTACTGGATGCCATCATCGGCCCCGCGACGACGCCGAAGCTGCCCGCCTTGATGCCCGGCCAGTTGTGCATGCCGTACACGGCGTCCATCGGAAAACGTTCGAACAAACCATCGTCCATCATGCGGCGCGCGCCGGCGCCGCCTTCCTCGGCCGGCTGGAAGATCAGGTAGACGGTGCCGTCGAAGTTGCGGTTCTGCGACAGATAGTGGGCTGCACCCAACAGCATCGTTGTGTGCCCGTCATGACCACAAGCATGCATCTTGCCGGCGTGGCGCGACGCGTGATCAAATGTGTTGAGTTCCTGCATCGGCAGGGCGTCCATGTCGGCACGCAGGCCGATGGCGCGGTCCGAGGTGCCGTTCTTGATGATGCCGACGACACCCGTCACGCCCAGCCCGCGGACGACGGGGATGCCCCATTCGGTGAGGCGCGCGGCCACCACGTCGGCCGTGCGTTGTTCTTCGTAGCAGAGTTCGGGATGGGCGTGGATGTCGCGCCGGATCGTTTCGAGCTCGGATTGGTAAGCGAGTATGGGTTCTACCAGTCTCATTGATCTCTCCTCATGCCTGATAGGCATGCATGTTTTGAACTATTGTAGCCCTTCCATCATGTGGAAGGCCAGAGCCCCGGCGGCTGCCACCGGAATCGTATAAAGTACTGGTTTATCGACGTTTTTCCGGATGAATCCATGACCAAGACCATCGTCCGCGGCGCCTGTCCGCATGACTGCCCCGATACCTGCGCGTTGCTCGTGACCGTGGAGGACGGCGTGGCCACGGAGGTCAAGGGCGATCCGGATCATCCGACGACGGCCGGGGTGCTGTGCACCAAGGTCTCGCGCTACGTCGAACGCACGTACCACCCCGACCGCCTGCTGTACCCGATGCGCCGCGTGGGTAAAAAGGGCGAAGGCAGGTTCGAACGCATCACGTGGGAACAGGCGCTCGACGAGATCGCGAACCGCCTGCAACCCATTGCCGCGCGTGACCCGCAGGCGATCCTGCCGTACAGCTATTGCGGCACGATGGGCCTCGTGCAGGGCGAGGCGATGGCCATGCGTTTCTTCAACACGCTCGGTGCTTCCCTGCTCGACCGCACCGTGTGCGCGAACGCCGGTGCCACGGGCTACAAATACACGATCGGTGGTTCGATCGGCACGGATACCGAACAGTTCCAGGATGCGAAGCTGGTCTTGATCTGGGGCGGCAATCCCATCGCGTCGAACCTGCATTTGTGGACGCGTTTGCAGGAAGCCAAGCGCCGCGGCGCGAAGCTGATCGCCATCGATCCGTATCGCTCGCTGACCGCCGAGAAATGCCACCAGCACATCGCGCTGATGCCCGGCACGGACGCCGCGCTGGCGCTGGGCATGATGCACGTGCTGGTGAAGGACAACCTGCTCGACCACGACTACATCGAGAAGCACACGTTCGGCTTCGCGCAACTGAAGGACCGGGTGGCCGAATGGACGCCGGAGCGCACGGCTGCAACCTGCGGCATCACGGTGGAAGAAGTCGTCGACCTCGCGCGCGAGTACGGCCGCACGGCGCGCGCGGGCGAACCGGTTGCGATCCGCATGAACTACGGCCTGCAGCGCGTGCATGGCGGCGGCATGGCCGTGCGCAATATCGCATGCCTGCCGGCGCTCGTGGGCGCGTGGCGCCACGCGGCGGGCGGCGTGCAGTTGTCGACGTCGGGCACGTTCCCGGCCAATAAAACCGTCCTGCAACGCCCGGACCTGTTGCGCGGCAAGCTTCCGCGCACGATTAACATGAACACGATCGGCGCCGACCTGCAGCGCGACGCGTCGCCGGATTTCGGCCCGAAGATCGAGGCGGTCATCGTGTACAACTCGAACCCGCTCGCGATCGCGCCGGATTCGGCGCAGGTGCAGCGCGGCTTCGAGCGCGAGGATCTCTTTACGGTGGTGCTGGAACACTTCCAGACCGACACCGCCGACTACGCGGACATCCTGCTGCCGGCCACCACGCAGCTGGAACACGTCGACGCGCACCTCGCGTATGGCCATTTGTACATGATGGCGAATAATGCGGCGATCGCGCCATTGGGCGAATCGAAGCCGAACACGGAAATCTTCCGCCTGATCGCGAAGCGCATGGGCATGAACGACCCGATCTTCGACGAGACGGACGACGAACTGGCCGCGCAAGCGTTCGACAGGAAACACGAACGCGCCGTGCACTTCGACTGGTCGTCGCTGAAGCGCACGGGCTGGCAAAAGCTGAACATGCCGGCCGCGCCGTTCGCCGAAGGCGGCTTTCCGACGCCGTCCGGCAAGTGCGAGTTTTATTCGAGCTCGATGCTGGCCGATGGCCTCGACCCGCTGCCGACCTATATCCCGAACTACGAATCGGTCGCCTCCAACCCCGAACTGGCTGAGAAATATCCGTTGGCGATGATTTCTCCGCCGGCCAGGAACTTCCTCAACTCAACCTTTGTCAATGTCCAGAGCCTCCGCGCAACGGAAGGTGAACCGCACCTGGACATCCATCCCCTTGATGCCGCCTCCCGGGGCATCGTCGATAAGGAGATGGTGCGCATCTTCAACGACCGGGGCGCGTTCGTCGCGCGCGCCCGGGTCACCGCCAAAGCGCGGGCCGGCCTCGTCGTCGGCCTGTCGATCTGGTGGAAGAAGCTCGCCAGCGACGGCAAGAACGCCAACGAAGTCACCAGTCAGCGCCTGACCGACATGGGCCGGGCGCCCACCTTTTACGACACGCTGGTGCAGGTTGAAAAGGCCGCACCATGATCTGGAAATATGAAACTCACACGGATTACCCCGTGGCTCCGCCCCGTGCTGATCGCAGGCACGGCAGCGGGGCTGCTGGCCAGCTGCTCGACGCTGAATTACTACACCCAGGCCGCCCAAGGGCAGCTTGAACTCCTGTCGGACGCCCGTCCGATCGATGACTGGATCGCCGACCCCGGCACCAGTACCAAACTGCGCCATCGCCTCGAGACGGCGCGCCAGATCCGCCGCTTCGCAGTTGCCGAAATGGCTTTACCCGACAACAACAGTTATAAAAACTACGCGGCGCTGAAGCGGCAATACGTGTTGTGGAACGTCGTCGCCACGCCCGAGCTGTCGCTGCGGCCCCTGCAATGGTGCTTCCCCGTCGCCGGCTGCGTGAACTACCGCGGCTATTACAACAAGGAAGCGGCCGAGTCGTACGCGAAGGAATTGCGCGACGCCGGTGACGACGTCGAGGTCGGCGGCGTGGCCGCGTATTCGACCCTGGGCTGGTTCAGCGATCCGCTGATCTCCACGTTCATCAATTACCCGGACGGCGAACTGGCGCGCATGATCTTCCACGAGCTGGCGCACCAGATCGTGTACGTGCAGGGCGATTCGCAATTCAACGAAGCGTTCGCGTCGACGGTGGAAGAGGTCGGCGTCGAGCGCTGGATGGAGCGCTTCGGCAACCAGCAGATGCGCGACGCCTATGCGCGCTACCGGAGCCGCAAGAAGGATTTCCTCGGTTTGCTGATGAAGTACCGCAAGGCGCTCGAGCAGAATTACGCGCTCGTCGACCGCAGCGATGCGCAGAAGCGGGCCGTCAAGGCGCGTTTGTTCCAGGAGTTGAAGGACGAATACCAGGTCCTGAAGGGCAATTGGGGCGGGTATGCAGGGTATGATCGGTTCTTCGAGCAGCCGTTGTCGAACGCTCACCTGGCATCGATCGCGACCTACGAGGATTTCGTGCCGGCGTTCCGCGCGCTATTGCAACGCGAGGGCAGCTTCCCGAAATTCTATAACGCCGTCAAAAAACTGGCCGACATGGACCGTTCCGACCGCCACCGCGTGCTGAACGCCCTGGTGCCGCCGCTCGTGACGGCACCGTTGATGGTGCAGCGCAGCGAAACGCGACCGTAGCCATTTACGTCAAACGTCGATAGAGTCGTTGTTCGAAAAGCGCAAAAGTGCTTGCGTCCGCGGGCGCTGCCCGATAGCATCTTGTTTAATAATATCAGCACGACCGTGCGATTTTTTTTTGGGCCGCGCTCAGAACGATAACGATACTGGAGACAGAGGCACCGATGGACAAGATTTGGCTCAAGGCTTACCCGCCCGGCGTGCCGGCGGAAATCGATCCCGACCAGTATGGTTCGCTGGTGCAAATGCTGGAGGAATCGTTCCGCAAGTATGCGGCGAACAACGCGTACGTCTGCATGGACAAGTTCCTCACCTACGGGGAACTGGACAACATGTCGAAGCGCCTGGCGGCCTGGCTGCAGAGCCGCGGCATGAAGCCGGGCGCGCGCGTGGCGGTCATGATGCCGAACGTGCTGCAATACCCGGTGGCGCTGGCCGCGATCCTGCGCGCGGGCTATACGGTCGTCAACGTCAATCCGCTGTACACGCCGCGCGAGCTGGAACACCAGCTGAAGGATTCGGGCAGCGAAGCCATCATCGTGCTCGAGAACTTCGCGCACACGGTCGAGCAGGTACTGAGTAAAACGCTGGTGCGCCACGTCGTCGTGGCCAGCATGGGCGAGCTGCTGGGCGGTGCCAAGGGCATGCTCGTCAACTTCGTCGTCCGCAACGTCAAGAAGATGGTGCCGGACTTTACGATCCCGCACATGGTGCGCTTCAAGGACGCGCTGGCGCAGGGCGCGAAGATGCCGTTCCAGGCGGCGCAACTGAAGAGCAGCGACGTCGCCTTTTTGCAGTACACGGGCGGCACGACGGGCGTGTCGAAGGGCGCGACGCTCACGCACCGCAACGTCATCGCCAACATCCTGCAGACGGAGGCGTGGTCGAAGCCGGCGATGAGCCAGCCTCCGCTCGTCGAATTCCCGACCATCGTGTGCGCGCTGCCGCTGTACCACATCTTCGCGCTGACGGCGTGCGCGCTGTGGGGCATGCGCGTGGGCGCGCTGAACATCCTGATCCCGAACCCGCGCGACATCCCGGGGTTCATCAAGGAGCTCAAGAAGTACCGCATCAACATGCTGCCCGCGGTGAACACCTTGTACAACGCGCTGGTGAACCACCCCGATTTCAAGGACGTCGATTTCAGCGCGCTGAAGGTCTCCAACGGCGGCGGCATGGCCGTGCAGCAGGCCGTCAACGACAAGTGGAAGTCGCTCACGGGCACCAACATCATCGAAGGCTACGGCCTGTCGGAGACGTCGCCCGTGGCCACGTGCAACCGCTGCGACGTGCCCGGCTTCACCGGCACGATCGGCTTGCCGGTGCCGTCGACGGACATCGCCATCGTCGACGACGACGGCCGCCCGCTGCCGGTGGGCAGCATCGGCGAGATCGCGATCCGCGGTCCGCAGGTGATGGCCGGTTACTGGAACCGTCCGGATGAGACGGCGAAAGTCATGACGGCGGACGGCTTCTTCAAGTCGGGCGACGTCGGCATCATGGATGACAACGGCTACGTGAAGATCGTCGACCGCAAGAAGGACATGATCCTCGTGTCGGGCTTCAACGTGTATCCGAACGAACTGGAAGCGGTGATCGCGGCGCATCCGGGCGTGCTGGAATGCGCGGTGGTCGGCGTGCCGGACGAGCATTCCGGCGAGGCCGTGAAGGTGTTCGTCGTGCGCAAGGATGCGAGCCTGACGGCCGAGCAGCTGATGGACTACTGCAGGCGCGAGCTCACCGGCTACAAGAAGCCCAAGTACATCGAATTTCGCACCGAGCTGCCGAAGACGAACGTCGGCAAGATCCTGCGCCGCGCGCTGCGCGAGGAAAAGCAGGCGGCGTAGCGTCACCGGGCAGCGAGCATGAACCGCCCGTTTGCCGGGCGGTTTTTTTGCGCATACGATTCATATGATTGAGAACTAGCGAGGCAATGACATGGACAAATTCTGGCTGAAGTCGTACGAGGCGGGCGTGCCTGCGGAAATCGACTGGACGCAGTACCGCTCCCTCACGCACCTGCTGGAGGATTCCTTCCGCAAGTACGCCAACCGCGACGCCTTTGCGTGCATGGGCAAGTCCATGTCGTTCGCGGAGCTGGACAAGCTGTCCGGCGCGATGGCCGCGTGGCTGCAGCAGAAGGGCCTGGCGCCGGGCGCGCGCGTGGCGATCATGCTGCCGAACGTGCTGCAATATCCGGTGGCGATGGCCGCCATCCTGCGCGCCGGCTACACCATCGTCAACGTCAACCCGCTGTACACGGCGCGCGAATTGCAGCACCAGCTGAACGATTCGGGCGCGGAAGCCATCGTCGTGCTGGAGAACTTCGCGCACACCGTCGCCGAAGTCGCGCACAACACGAAGCTCAGGCACGTCATCGTCGCCACCATGGGCGACCTGCTCGGCGTGAAGGGCCTGCTCGTCAACTTCGTCGTCCGCACCGTCAAGAAGATGGTGCCGGCGTGGTCGCTGCCGTCCGCCGTGCCGTTCAAGCGCATGCTGGCCGAAGGCGCGCGCCTGTCCCGCAAGCCGGTCGAGTGCGGCCATGAAGACGTCGCCTTCCTGCAGTACACGGGCGGCACGACGGGCGTGTCGAAGGGCGCGGTGCTGAAGCATAAGAATGTGATCGCCAACGTGCTGCAGAACGAAGCCTGGTTCGCGCCGACGCTGGCCAAGATCCCGGCCGGCGAGACGCCGATCTTCGTGTGCGCGCTGCCGCTGTACCACATCTATGCGCTGACCGTGTGCGCCCTGATGGGCCTGCGCGCGGGCGGCACGAACCTCCTGATCCCGAACCCGCGCGACATCGGCGGCTTCATCAAGGAGCTCAAGAAATACCGCATGCACGTCTTCCCGGCCGTGAACACGCTGTACAACGGCCTGCTGAACCACCCGGACTTCGCGAGCCTGGATTTCTCGGGCCTGAAGGTGTGCCCGGGCGGCGGCATGGCCGTGCAGAAGGCCGTGGCCGACAAATGGCTCGCGGTGACGGGCGCGCCGATCGTCGAAGGCTACGGCCTGTCGGAGACGTCGCCGGTGGTCGCCGCCAACCGCTGCGACATCACCGAATTCACGGGCACCATCGGCTTTGCGCTGCCCTCGACGGAGCTGCGCATCATCGACGAATCCGACAACGAAGTCCCGTTCGGCACGGCCGGCGAGATCGCCGTGCGCGGCCCGCAGGTGATGGCCGGCTACTGGCAGCGTCCGGACGAGACGGTGAAGGTCATGACGGCGGACGGCTTCTTCAAGACCGGCGACATCGGCGTGATGAACGCCAGCGGCGCCGTGAAGATCGTCGACCGCAAGAAGGACATGATCCTCGTTTCCGGCTTCAACGTGTACCCGAACGAAGTGGAAGACGTCGTCGCCGCGCACCCGGGCGTGCTGGAAGTGGCGTGCGTGGGCGTGCCGGACCAGCATTCGGGCGAGGCCGTCAAGCTGTACGTCGTCAAGAAGGACAAGACGCTGACCAAGGACGACCTGCTGGCCTTCTGCAAGGAGCAGCTGACGGGCTACAAGCGGCCGAAGTACGTCGAGTTCCGCGACAGCCTGCCCAAGACGAACGTCGGCAAGATCCTGCGGCGCGAGCTGCGGGATGAAAAGCAGACTGCCTAACCGTCGTCCCCGCGGAGGCGGGGACCCATGCTGAGCATCAGTAATCGCGATACCTGAAGCGCCGCAGCATTTCTAACGTTGCGACGCCGGCGCCTCAGCTTGGATTCCCGCCTGCGCGGGAATGACGGTTTTTAATGCAGCGGCAAGAAACACGTTCTAGACCGCCGTGATCTCCACCCCAGGCTTCCCATCCTCGACCCGAAAGGCCGCCAGCTCCCGCTGGACGGTCTTCGGATCGCGCACCTCGTCCAGCCCGATGAAATGCGTGCGCGTCTCGCCGGGGGTAATCTCCATCAGCATGTACCCCCGCTTGTCGCTGCGCCCGTACCGGAGGTGCGGGTTCATCGCCACGTATTGCGACGTGCGCAGCTGCGGGCGCGAATTCGACGTGACCGACGTGCCGACGAATTCCGTCGCGACGACCGGATTCGCGGTCGACACGGGCCGGTTGAAATCGCGCCGCAGCTCCGTCGCGTAGAACGTGTGCACGTCGCCGCCCAGCACGAGCGGGTTCGCGGCGCGCGTGTCCACGAGCGTGTCGAGCAGGCGCCGGCGCGCGACCGGGTAACCGTCCCACCCGTCCGTCCAGAAGCGGCCGCCGTCGCCACTCCCCACCGGGATCTGCGACGACTGCGCCATCATCGTCTGCTGCGCGAGGACGTTCCAGCGCGCCTTCGACGACGCCAGCCCCGCCTTCAGCCACGCTTCCTGCTCCGCCCCCAGCATCGTGCGGCGTGGGTCGAGCAGGGCGGGGCAGGCGCGCGGCGTCACGGAATTCGAGCCGCCGATGCCCGGATGCGAGCACGCTTCCCACGCGCGGTACTGGCGGTCGTCGAGCACGTGGAAGCGCGCGAGGCGCCCCCAGTCGTAGCGCTGGAACATGCGCACGCTCGCAAAACTCTTCGGTGGCGGCAGGCGCAGCGGCATGTGCTCGAAGAAGGCCTGGTAGGCGGCCGCGCGGCGCTGGAGGAAAGTCGGCGACAGGCGCTCGTCGCGGTCCGCCGCGTAGTCGTTCGCGACCTCGTGGTCGTCCCACGTGACGATCCAGGGCGCGATCAGGTGCGCGGCCTGCAGGTCCGGGTCCGTCTTGTATTGCGCATAGCGGCGGCGATAGTCCGCCAGGGTGAACGATTCGTCCTGGCGCACGATCCGCACGCCGGGCGCCGGATGCTGCAGGCGGTACGCGCCCCATTCGTAGATGTAGTCGCCGAGGAAGGCGACGAGGTCCGGGTTCGCCTGCGCGAGGTAGCGGTGCGCCGCATAGCTTCCGAATTCCCAGTGCTGGCACGACGCGACGGCGAGTTTCAGGCTGTCCGGCATGCTGTCCGGCGCCGGCGCCGTGCGCGTGCGGCCGACGGGGCTGACGGCGTCGCCCAGCATGAAGCGGTACCAGTACCAGCGCCCCGGTTCCAGGCCGCGCACGTCCACGCGCACGCTGTGCGCCAGTTCCGCCGTCGCGACGGCGGTGCCCTTCGCGGCGATCTTGCGGAACGCGCCGTCGTGCGCCACTTCCCAGCGCAAGGCGAGGGCGAGGGGCGGCGTCCTGGTCGCGTCGAGCGGATCGGGCGCGACGCGCGTCCACAGGATCACGGAATCGGGCAGGGGCGAGCCCGACGCGACGCCAAGGCTGAACGGATAACCGGCCGCGTTCGACGGTTTGGCGAGCAGCAGCGACGACGATGCCGCTGCGAGCCGCGCGGCGTTCAGCAGGAACAGGCGGCGCGGCCAGGTCATCAGGAGGTGATTACTGCGCGATCAGCGACTCGAGCGGCGGCAACTGGCGCGGCTTGCGGTCCGGGCCCGTGGCGACATAGGTCAGCGTCGCTTCCGTCACCTTGACGACGTCCGTCTGCAGGCGGTTGCGCTCCGCATAGACCTCGACGTAGACGGTGATCGACGTATTGCCGACCTTGACGATGTCGGCGTAGAACGACAGCAGGTCGCCGACGAACACGGGATTCTTGAACACGAAGGAATTCACGGCGATGGTGGCAACGCGGCCGTTTGCGCGGCGCACGGCCGGCAGGGAGCCGGCCACGTCGACCTGGGCCATGATCCAGCCGCCGAACACGTCCCCGTAGACGTTCGCATCGGACGGGGCGGGCATCATCCGCAGCACGGGCATCTTTCCTTCAGGCAGGCGGGTGATGGACGGGGTGGTGTTTACTGGCTGGGTCATCTTGAATTCTCGGTAAAGGCTACAATCCTCTCGATTGAACCATAAAACCTCGAGCCCTGCCATGCGACGCTCCTCTCCGAACTCCCTGCCGCCCGCCGCCGACCCGAACGCCAAACGGAACGACTGGGCCACCATCGCCACCTTGCTGCCCTATTTGTGGGTCTATAAATGGCGCGTGCTGGCCGCATTGATCTGCCTCGTCGGCGCCAAGATGGCCAACGTGGGCGTGCCGCTCGTGCTGAAAAAGCTCATCGACGCGCTGACGATCAGCCCGACGGATCCGCACGCCCTGCTCGTGCTGCCGCTCGGCGCGCTGGTCGCGTACGGCGCGCTGCGCTTTTCGACGACGCTGTTCACCGAACTGCGCGAATTCCTGTTCGCGCGCGTGACGCAGCGCGCCGTGCGCACGATCGCGCTGAAAGTGTTCCGGCACTTGCACGCGCTGTCGCTGCGCTTCCACCTGAACCGGCAGACGGGCGGCATGACGCGCGACATCGAGCGCGGCACGCGCGGCGTCAGCTCGCTCGTGTCGTATTCCCTGTTCTCGATCCTGCCGACGCTCGTCGAGATCACGCTGGTGCTGGGTTACCTCGGCACGCATTACGACGCCTGGTTCGCTGGCATCACCGCGATCGCGCTGGTCACGTACATCACGTTCACCGTCACCGTGACGGAATGGCGCACGCACTTCCGCCGCACGATGAACGAGCTGGATTCGAAGGCGAACACGAAGGCGATCGATTCGCTGATCAACTACGAGACGGTGAAATACTTCGGCAACGAGGACTACGAGGCCAGGCGCTACGACGAAGGCCTGCAGAAGTACGAGCAGGCGGCCGTGCGCTCGCAGACGTCGCTGTCGTTCCTGAACACCGGGCAGTCGCTGATCATCGCCGCCGCCGTCACGGCGATCCTGTGGCGCGCGACGCAGGGCGTGATCGACAAGACGATGACCCTGGGTGACCTCGTGCTCGTGAACTCCTTCATGATCCAGCTGTACATCCCGCTGAACTTCCTCGGCGTGATCTACCGCGAGATCAAGCAGAGCCTCGCGGACATGGAGCGCCTGTTCGGACTCCTCGAGCAGAACCGCGAAGTGGCGGATTCACCGGACGCCAGGCCGCTCGCGACGCACGGGGCAAGAGTGGAATTCTCGCATGTGGAATTCAGCTATGACCCGAACCGCCAGATCCTGTTCGACGTCGACTTCACGATCCCGCCCGGCACGACGACGGCCGTGGTGGGACACAGCGGCTCGGGCAAGTCGACGTTATCCCGCCTGCTGTTCCGCTTCTACGACGTGCAGCAAGGGGCCATACGCATCGACGACCAGGACGTGCGCAACGTGACGCAGGATTCGCTGCGCCACGCGATCGGCATCGTCCCGCAGGACACGGTGCTGTTCAACGACACCATCGAATACAACATCGCCTACGGCCGTCCGGGCGCGAGCCGCGCGGACATCGTGGCGGCGGCGCGCGCGGCGTCGATCCACGACTTCATCGAAACCCTGCCGGACGGCTATGCGACAATGGTGGGTGAACGCGGCCTCAAACTGTCGGGCGGCGAGAAACAGCGGGTCGCCATCGCGCGCACCCTGCTGAAGAATCCCGCGATCCTGATCTTCGACGAAGCCACGTCGGCGCTCGATTCGAAGTCGGAGCAGGCGATCCAGGCGCAGCTGAAGGAAATCGCGAAGCAGAGAACGACGCTCGTCATCGCGCACCGCCTGTCGACCATCGCGGACGCCCACCAGATCCTCGTGCTCGACCACGGCCGCATCGTCGAACGGGGCACGCATGCCGCGCTGATCGCGGCGGACGGCCTGTACAGGCAGATGTGGGACCGCCAGCAGGCAAGGCAGGACGAGGACCTGGCGTCACCGCCGGTCGAAGTGGTACAAGATTAAGGATTGAACAGGATGGAAAAACAGATCGTCGAGATCGACATGGCCGACGTCGGCCACGGCAACCCGGCCTGGATCGCCGCGCTGGAAGCGGGCAAGGTGCTGTACTTCCCCAACTTCGCGCAGCACGGCTTCGCGCCGCAGAAGGAAGAGCTGGCGCTGTTCCGCGAAGACATCCGGGACCCCAAGATCCGCAACATCAGCCTGTCCACGAGCGGCGACCTGAAAGGCGTCGTCGGCGACGATGCGACGAAGGCGCTGATGGCCGGGATGATCGGGCGCTTCCGCACCGAAGCGGAAGGCCTGCTCGCGAACCTGGTGCCGCGCTACGGCGAACACCTGCGCCGCGGCGCGACGAGCTTCCGTCCTTCCGTCGTGCAGAACCGCGTGCAATCGTGGCGCGCCGACGACCGCCGCATGCACGTCGACGCCTTCCCGTCGCGCCCCAACTACGGCGAGCGCCTGCTGCGGGTGTTCACCAACGTGAACCTGGAAGGCGAACCGCGCGTATGGCGCGTGGGCGAGCCGTTCGAGGACGTGGCGCGCCGCTTCCTGCCGAAGGTGAAGCCGTATTCGGCATGGCAGGCGAAGGTGCTGAATGCGCTGCACGTGACGAAGTCCCTGCGCAGCGAATACGACCACATCATGCTGCAGCTGCACGACGCGATGAAGTCGGACCTCGATTACCAGAAGAACGCGCCGCAGGTCACCTTCAACTTCCCGCCGGGCTGCGCGTGGGTGTGCTTCTCGGACCAGACCTCGCACGCCGTGATGGCGGGACAGTACATGATGGAGCACACGCTGCAGCTGTCGCCCATGCACCAGTACGACAAGGAAGCGAGTCCGCTGGCGATTCTCACACGGATGCAGGGACATGCGCTGGTGTGACAAATGCAAAAACGGCCGCGCGATTGAACTGAACCCCAAAAGTTGGACACCAACTTTTGGGGTTTTTTCATGGCCAAGTACAGCGAGCAGTTCAAACTCGC